>NZ_JAVREJ010000014.1:0-185431 GCF_031845345.1 Pseudonocardia charpentierae
AGGCCGGAAGAACCTGCCCGCGACCTGCGCGAACAACCCGTCCAACCCGGCCGACCACGCAGCAAGATCCTCCTCCACGAACACAAGATCGAGAGGATAGACCACTGTCGATCACGAACTGCGGCTGGAGTACTAGTACTGCAACGGCGGTTCAGGGTGGTGGGCGATCACCGCGGCGTCGGTAGTGGCAGGCGCGGGCCTGGTGCTGTCGGCGTCGGCGCCAGATCGACCACCGCAGAACAGCGTCCAGGCTGGTCGTGGGGTGCAGGGCGAGGGCGGCGAGGAGCCTGCGGATCTCGTTGACCGACAGCCGGATCAAGCCGTAGTGGCCAGCCGCGGGTCCCCCTTTTCCGCCGTGCCAGTGCTGACGTCGGCGGTGGTGGCGCGGGTGACGGCGAGGTAGGCCGCCGCGGCCATGGCCAGGGTGATGTGGGCGTACCAGGCTCGGTAGTCGCGGACCTGGTACTGGTCCAGGCCGGCTTCGTTCTTCGCGGCCTGGAAGCATTCCTCGATCGCCCAGCGTGCGCCGGCGACTCGAATCAACTCCCGCAGCGGTGTCGCCGCGGGCCCGGCGCAGCGATAGAACGCCAGGTCCCGGTACTTCTTGCCCTCGCCGGGGTGGGTCTGGCGGCGGACCAGCAGCCAGTGCCCCCACCCGGCGGGCAGCCCGGCGGTGTCGAGAGCGACGGCGGTCCAGTCGTAGTCGCGCTCACCGTGCGCGCCCGGGCCGATCGAGCGTCGTTCCCACCCGTCGGCCGCGGTGCCGGCGATGGTGGCCAGGACCCTGGCCTGGCGGCGGTGTCCGTCCGGGCTGACCAGCACATCGTCGTTGCGGGTGGCCAACACGAACGGCACCTGATGATCGACCAGCCAGCCGCGGAAGGTCGGGTTCTGACCGTAGGCCTCGTCAGCGGTCACCCAGGAACCGGCGAGCACCTGCGCCCGGTGGGCGCGCTCGAGCATCGCCATCCCGAGCTGCGGCTTGGTCGCGAAACCGACCTCATCCGGAACTCCGGCGCGGGTGCAACGATCCCGATCCTCGGTCCACGACGTCGGAAGGTAGAGCTCCCGGTCGACCAGCGCCCGGCCCTTGCTGCTGGCATAGGCCAGGAACACCCCGATCTGACAGTTGTCGATCTTCCCGGTGGTTCCGGTGTACTGCCGCGCCACCCCGGCCGACCGCAGGCCCTTCTTGATGAACCCGGTGTCATCGAGGGCGAACACCCCCGACGCCTCGTCGCCCAGGCGCTCGAGGACGTAGCCGCGAACGTCGTCGCGGACCCCGTCGACATCCCAGCCCGCGGTGCGCAGCAGCCGCTGCATCCCATCCGGCGACACCGCACCCGCATGCTCGGCCAACGTCCAGCCGTTCTTGCGCTCCAACCCCGCCAGCAGCCCACGCAGATACGTCCCGACCCGCCGCCGCGGCTCCACCCGCGAGAACCGGCCCGAGATCAGCTCCACCAACTCGTCCAACGCCGCAACCCACCCGGCAAGATCGACCACGCGGCGATCATCACCGCCCGACAGCCGTCAGCATCCCACTCACGCCGAAACCGCCGTTGCAGTACTAGGTGCTTCCGGTGCTCCTCGATGAGGTAGAGCCGGACGTCGCGCTCCAGCGGAGGTTCCTGCCAAAGATGACTCAGGCGTCGCACTGAGTCCAGCACAACCCGGCTGTCTCAGGCCACACTGCGGTGCGCACTCGAAGAAACTCCGTCCCCTTGCAGGAGGCGCACTGGGACCAGACTGGGCAGGAGCCACCGGCGGTGTCGTCCATCCCGAACACGGTAGAGGTAGTGATCGCGGCTGATCCTCCGACGGTGCAATGACGACCCACAAAGCATCTGCATGAGCAGGTCGAGCCCCCTCTTTTGCCGTGCAGGCTGGTTGGCGCTCCGAGGGAGAAAAAGCGGGCGGCGGTCTATGATCATTCCTGCGGGGTCAATCCGCGTGTAGATATGTGGCAGAGCGAAGCCCGCAATAGTTGGTCACGCCCCTCGAGGTGGACAGGCGTCTCATCAGGCCGACTCGTGGGCATGCCGGTGCCGAACCCTCGATGGACCCGGTGCCCGCCGGACGCCACCGGACCAGGGATGGTCACCACTTGACGCCGACGGCTACGCGATGACGGTGGCCAGCGGCCTAGAAAAGATCAGGGCGGCGGCGCCCCCGGTGGTGCCCCAGTGGTGCTCCCCCCGTGGGGTTCGAACCCACACTGAGACCCTTTTAAGGGGACCCGCGGCACTGTCTGTGTTGGCGCCGTGACCTGCGCAGATGGTGTCGCTCGTCAAGCGGTCGAGGAAACTTCGGCACGTATTCGGCACAGCCCGACCACAGGTCGACCTGAGGACCCCGTGAGGTCGCAGGCAAGGACTTGGCCGACAGCCTGGACGCACCCGGCTACGTGCTGACTGAGCCAGGGACTGCATATGCTTGGCTCCGTAGCACGGCCACCCACTCACGGGGTCAAGTTGGAAAGGGCTCACTCGCGTTGAAGGTGACCAGACGAGTGGCTCCTACCGCAGGATGTCGAGGTAGCGTCCGAGCACGTCCACCCGCGTACGATGCTTCGAACACGGTTGCCGGCGGGCAGGCGCTGGCACTGCATGCGGTCCGGCCGCTAACGAGGCGCAAGCCCCGATGCCGCCCGTACCCGACGCGCAGCGATGCCGCGTCACCCGATGTTCCCGGGTCTAACGTTGAACGTTTCGCCGTCCCCGAAGACCAACAGCTCCATTGTAAAGGGTATTCCGTAGACGCATCCATACTTGAGGACGCACTGGTCGGCAGTTCCAGTGACCACAGCTTGTTGCGTCCAGTAGCCACCGTTCTGAGGGTCCATCTTGTTCGACACTTTGGAAGTAATCTTCCAGACAACGCTCAACCCGGCGGCCTTAGTTAGGCTGGTAGTGACAACTGGCTCAGCGGCGTGCGTTATCTTTTGTCCATCGAAGCACCAGTACTGCTGCAAGTTGACCGCGCCGAGGCGGTAGTCTTTCTTGACTACCGAGAGCGTGCCCCTGAGGTTCTTGCTGATCTTCACTGTCTTGCATGACTCGGCAACGAGCCTAACGGCGGTGCGCGTGGCCTGCTGGTCTGCCTCAATCGGTTTGGCGACCGCAGGGGCACCTGCGACGAGAACGCCAAGGATGCCGGTGATCACGAAGGCCCTGCACAGAGCAGCAGACCGCGTGATCCGACACCGCTGTGTCCGTGTGGCCACGTCGGTCCCTCGATGACGGATGGCGGTACGTGCCATGGCGATGGATCCTTCCTCACCTGGATAGCTCTCTCTTTGCGGAGATCAGGGAATAGGGTTGGCGCGTTTGGCCACTCCCCGTTCGCTGGGAGAGCTGCTTGGTTCAAGCCGGTTCGCAGTCCTTGCTCTGAAATTGAGTCCGGAAGGCTACGATTGAGCCGACATCGTACGCCTGGCCCGGAAGTGATGCATCAGATCGCTCTGGACTAAGGCCGAGGATCCCGTATCCTCCGGGGCAGACATTCGGGTTCTGATTCGCCTCCACCCTGTAGCGCAATCCGGCGAGCTGGTTGTAAAAAACGCCGCAGCCGTTGCTACCGCTCGAGCCTCTAGCGACTACTTGCCATCCGGGAGGCGTGTTGATCAGATAGACTTGGACGTTGGGGAATGGGCTACGGTCCTCGTGGATTACGCAGAACTTCACGGCCGTTTGGCCGCCTTGAGCCTGAGCGGGAGCGGGTGCAGCAAAGGGAGCAGCCATCACCGCTGCGCACGCAAGGGTAAGCTTGCCCAATAGAGTCCAACGCCGCGACCTGTACATGCCTCGCCTCTTCCGCCTCGACACGCAGCTTGCTGTTCGGGTCCACTCGTTTCACGGTGAAGAGCATGAGTACTGCGGCAGGAATCACACGCAGGGCGTCGCCATTGTTGAAAAATGCCGCCAATCTTTGCGCTGTTCGGCCACGCCCTCAGGGGGAGTTGCGGGCAGTCCTCGACGAGACTGTTGACTATCCTCTATTCGCCGACATGGCGCAAGGCTTAGCTTCGCTTTACTGCTGGAAGATTCATTCGCTGCTGGCGAAGGTCGCCGTGGCAGTCCATCCGCATGGTCACTGTTAAAATTCGGCGGCGTTCAACGGTGCAGTCTCCCTACAACTTTCATCGAGGAATAGCAAGATTTCTCATCAGAAGTGATGAGGAGGAGTAAGTCCCTACGAGGTCCTTGATCCTTAGACTCATCCGATCCGTCGTTCAGCGTGGCGGTTGAACCGGCCGTTTCCTTGCCCCACGTGCCTGATCTGTGCAGCGGGCGACCCTATCTTGATGACCTGTACCGGATCTGGGCTGGCGCTCATCGGCTCGTTGAGGGGGCCGGCGGCTCGTTCACCGAACTGAGGGCGCTCTTTAGGGATAACACGATCATGAATGCCCTGGACGAGGTCGCCCAGCGCGGCGGTCAGACACCAGGGAGTGTGCTCGTCGGGGAGACCGCGCTCGTATGGATCGTCGACGACCGCGCCATGCCACCTGCCATGCGCTTCGATGCGGCAGGGCGGATCTCCTCGCGTGACGAGCGTGACGGCGCGGACGTGTTCGAGACACTGGCGACAGATCGGGACCTGGACCAGGACTACCGACTCCAGGCCGCCGATGTCTCGCTCGGAATTCAAGGACCACCTTGAGATAGTCGGTATTCGGATCGGGCGACGGTTCGACGCGAACCACTGAGCCTTTGCCAACCTGATCATGCGCTGGCGATCATGAGGGTCTGAACTGCGGCGATGAGCCGGTGGGCGGTGTTCGGGCTGGAGCGGATCTTCCGCAGGACCCGCCAGTTCTTCAGCTCGGCGTTGGCCCGCTCGCCGGGTCCACGGCGGCGGGCGTGGGCGGTGTTGACGTCCTTCTGGTTCCGGGACAGGCGCCGGTAGCGGCCGGTGCCCAGATCCTTCCGACGGCGCCGCTGCGGAACCGCGACCGTCGGCCCGGCGCCCTGATAGGCGGTATCGGCCGCCGCGGGGATCTCGTGGGTGGCCAGCGCGTCGATGATCCCGTGCTCACGGGCAGCGCCCAGGTCATGTCTCGCGCCGGGCAGCGGCGGCGAGATCCACACCAGCCGGCCGATCGGGTCGGCGACGACCTGCACGTTCAGCCCGTGGGCCTTGTGCTTGCCGGAGTAGAAGGCCCGGTCATAGCCCGATGTCATGCCTACCCGGTCGATGCGCAGCAGGGTGCCGTCGAGGATCACGAACGCCTTGCGGCGGGCGACCTCGACCGCCTAAGCCAGGGTGGGAGCCATCGCGGCGAGCAGTTCGAGCGCCTCACGGATGTACCGGTACACCGTCGAGGTCCCGATGCGGAAGCCCCAGGCCAGGTCGGCGTAGGTCTCGCCCTTACGCAGGTGCGCGACCACCAGCAGCGCCTGCCGGCCGGGCGAGAGCTTCCGCCACCGGGTTCGGCGCTGGTTGCGATGCGCTCGCAGCGCATCGGAGAGCACGCCGAGGGCGCGGCTGGACACGGTCATCCCGGACGGGTAGGACAGCACGTTGAAGCTCCTGGTCGGACGTGTTGATCTAGGCAATCGCCCGTCTACCAGGAGATTCACCCATTCGAGGTCACGCCACGCTGCACACCGCTGACTGCCCGCCCAGGTCGGCAAAATTCATTCGTTACTTCTGGCGTCATGGCGCGCCAGCAGGTATCCGGCGGGGGGCTTGCCTGGCGCCGGAGCAACGATTCGCAGCCGTCCGAGCTCGGCGAAGTCGTGCTCGCGCAGTCGGTCGGCGAGCCCGTCGAGGGTCCACAGATACGCCGGTGAGGCTCTGTGGTCGTACGGGACCCAACCGTTGGCGTCTGCGGTGTCGGTGATCTGCACACCGATCAGCAGGGGTCCGCCCGGCTCTACCACTCGGGCGAACTCGGTCAGGACGCGCGGAAGCAGGTCCGGCGGCGTGTGGATCAACGAGAAGTGCGCCAGGATGCCCGCGATCGACTCGTCCCCTGCGTCGAGATGGAGCATAGAACCGACCTCGTAGCGCAGGTCGGGACGATACCGGCGGGCGATCGCGACCATGGCCGGTGACAGATCGATCCCGTAAGCCCGGATACCGGCTCGATCCAGGTGATCGGTCCACTGTCCGGGACCGCAACCCGCATCGACCACAGCACCCACCGATCCACCGGCGCGGACGAGGTCGGCGAAGGCGTTGATCATCCCTGCTGACAGCGCATCGATGACTTGGTCGCCCTGTCGCACCATGTCGTCGTACAACTCGGCGACCTCGTCGTAGTCTCGGCGGGTCCGATCCAACGCTTCGTTCTCACCCACCCGCCGGACTCTAGGGAACAGGTCGGACGTAGGTGTCGGACACCAACCGCGAAGGCAACGCGATCGATCCGTCCGCCCAGGACGGTGGGCACCACCTTTACCACCGCCCCCACCAAGCTGCCCACGACGGCCGCAGCGCTGGCACATCCACTCCCGGACCGCACGCCACGCCGCACAACCGCTGGCCAGATCCCTCACCAGGTTGGCAAAGGCTCAGTGACCAGCATGATGCAGCCCAGCCGGCGGACGTCGATGCCGGGATCTCGGTACACGTCGGGAAAATCATCCGCGTAAATCTCGGTGCGTGACGGCCGGTCTTCCATGCGCTTATTCAACCATGTTGGTCATTGCTGAACAAATATCTGGCTCAGGTTCGTACATTGCAGAGTGGGCGACGCTCGCTTCTGGGGTGGCTTGGATTGCTTTCATGGAGAGGGATTGTCAAGGGAGGAGGGCTTGATCGAGCTACCTCTGTAGAAAATCTATTCAATAACGAGTTCCATCGGGCCGTAGATCGGCCAGCGAAGAGCGGGTGTGGCCCAGATTCATCGCTTACGTCGTCTCGAAGGCTGACGCATACGTTTCGGACCCGGGGTCAGGTGCCGGAGGATCCGCGAGCTTGAGACGGAGAGACTAAATACTGGGATCGGAACAACCAGAAGTACGAGGCCGGCAACTACATATGGCGCCGCAACTCGAGATGCCTCCAATGCTGTCGCTTGTCCTATCCACACTGAAACGAATCCCAGAGCCACAAAGTAGAACATCATCTCCACGATGACCAATACTAAGAGCATCCGTAAACTCTGAAGGAAGGCGCCGCTCGACTTCGTTACGGTCGAAGACCTGCCCTTCGTAAGCTCGGAAAGAAACGTCGAGGCGATAAGGTCGGAGCGTTTGACTCCGCGCATGCCTGCGATCAGGCCGACCGTCGAACGATCGATCAGCATATTGTTGATTAGCGCGCCGGGTGTCCTGCTGTGCCGCTGAAGGCGTCGTCCCGCCGCAAGGACATCCGCTTCCGTCAGTGCAAGTAATCTCCCAGATTCCTTATCAAGATCGCGGCCGGACGGACTCGTCACTGTAGCGGTCCTTCTACGACCAATGGGAAATCTATTTGACTAGTGAGAGCGAGGAAGGCGGCAGAAACGGCCGCGACTACTAACACGCCCTGGATATAAAAGAACACTCGTGCCAGATGCAGGAGGGAGTGGTTACGTTTAACGAAGATAAGCTTTTCCGTGAAGAATTCTAAAGTGCTGTTTCCGGTAGGTGTGTCGCTTGCGTCACTTGCCGGCACGTTAGGAATGGTGCCTAGCCAGTAAGTCAGCCTAGATATTGACATGCCGACGTACATAGATGGGGCTATAGCGGCGAAGCCAAACGTTGCACCCAGCCCGAACAAAACTAGTGACACTACAGTTAAGGGAAGTTGGGCGAGCTCGTCGAAGCGGGTACCGAGAAGGCCAGCGGCAAGCGCGTTAGCACTAACAAGGATTCCGCTGCGCGCCGCCAAGCCGTCAGCGATGGTCCTTACTTCGGCAAGCTGACGATCTAGTTCGACAAATAGCCTGTCGGCGAGGGTCGTCAACGGGCCTCCAGTGACTGGTGCGTGCAGGCACAGCAGACTATAGCGCTCGACGAATAAGACACTGCCTAGGTTCACTCTGTCGGCATCATCGGAAGCCGCCAAGCGGCAGCGGACAGGCGCACCGTGTACTCGATCCACCTCAGGCTGCGGAGCTACCTCTGAGCAAGCCTGACGGTGCCGTTGAAGTCCGGGACGCCCTGACCAGATTTCTCGGCGGCCTTCACCCGCTCGATCGCCGCAGCTGCCTCAGGGCTGCCGGGCGGTGCGTACTCACCGGCTGAGGGCAGGTGCACCCGGCGGAACTTAATCCGTGGCGCCGACTGCGGGTTGGAGCTCGGCCCGCGGCGGAAGGTCTGGACGGCTGGCGCTGTTGCCGCCCGCAGCCTTGCTTCAAGTTCGCGGGCTTCGTGGTCATCGGCCGCGATCTTGGCAGTCTTCTGTCTCTGACCTTTGCGTTGAACTTGTCGGCATGCTGTTTCCGGCGGGCCTTCCTGCACTCCGGCTTGCCGCAGAGCGTCTGGTTGGAGCGCTTCGGGCTGAAGCTGTCGCCGCAGATCGCGCAGGTGCGGTCCGGGCCGTCAAACCGCTTCCAGGCCGTCGATACCGGCTCCTTCGCCCTGGCCTTGTTGATCGGATCGGCTACGTTGCGGCCGGGTTCGGCTTCCCGGATGACCGGTACGTCCGGCAGTGCCTGGGGCGCGGGTTCGTCAGGCCGCTGGCGGCAGCCGCGGTGCTCGGCCTCGAACGCCTGTAACCGCTCAGTCAGGTACTGCAGGAAGTAGGCGTCGGCAGTCAACTCCAGGCTGCAGCCGCAACGGCAGGCTGGCTTGGCACTGGTCTTCATTCGGCCACCTTGGCGACGAACATGTCGCACCAATCGTCACCTTTGCAGCGGACGCATCCGCTGAATACCGAATGTGCTACTTTGGGATGCCCGCAGGTGGAGCATTCCCGTTGCAGGTCTTCTTCTTTAGCTTCATCAGTCATGTCACCTCCTATATTTTCCACTCTTAAGTAGCTCGATGGCCCGGCGGACGGTCCCGATCGGCTCGACCCCGTACAGGCCGAGAATGCCGGCAAGTTCCTGAAGCAGCTCGTACCGCGTGCGACCCTGCGCGCCCAAGTGCTGGGCGGCGGTGCAGAACGCTTCCGACGCCTTCGGGTTCCGACCGCCGACCACGTCGATGGCCAGCCGGATCATGACCTTCTCGGCATAGTTCAGCTCGGCGGTGTTCCAGTCCGCCTCGGCGAGCCAGCAGGGCGGGCAGCTCGGACGTACCGGTTCAGGTTCTGTCGGGACGAGTATGAGCTGCGGGCGTTCAGGTTCCGGCGGAGCCCCGTACAGCTCGGTGACGATGACTTCTAGTACTCCAGCCGTAGGTCGTTATGGCCGTCGTCGAGCTGTCTCCTGACGCCTGTAGTGGCTTGTTCGGGCTCGGTGTTGGTGGCGTCGGCGCCAGTTCGACCAGGCTCGCGGGCAGGCCGGGACGCGGGGGGCGTGACGACGAGGACGGTGAACAGGCGGCGGATCTCGCTGCAGGACAATGGGATCATTCCGGTGGGTGCGGGTCGGTCGGTGTGCTCGTTGGCGGCGATCACGCTCAGTAGGGCGTGCACGATCATCGCGAGCAGCGTGCAGCGCCGCCAGGAGGTCCAGCGGCGGACCTGGTGTTCATTGAGCCCGGCCAGGCGCTTGCCAGCTTGGAAGGATTCTTCGATGGCCCAGCGGCGCCCGGCGACGCGGACCAGCTCACGCAGCGGCACCGTCTGCGGGGAGTAGCAGCGGTAGAACGCCAGCTCACCGGTGCGGCGATGGCGCCGGACCAGCAGCCACCAGCACCCCATGTCGGTGTCAGCGCCGCAGGCGTGGCTGTCCGGGGTGAGGGTGATCCACGCCCAGTCGTAGAAGCGTTCACCCTTGGCGCCCGCGCCGGCGGAGAGCTGCTGCCAGGCCCATCGGGGCAGGCCGGCGACGAGGGCGTCGGCCCGGACCGGGCCGGCCGGAGTCGGCACGCGGCGGTCGCAGCCGATGGCAAGCACGTAGCCGATCCGCTGGGCTTCGCACTCGGCGCGCAGGTTCGGGTCGTTGCGTAGACCTCGTCAGTTGCTCCGCAGAGCCGCCTCCCCCGGCCACCGTCGGGTGACTCGCCCACACCGTGAACACCCGCGGCTGCATCCGCGAGAGGAACCACGACGGCCAGAACCGCGCCGACCACCAGCACTCGACCCCGGACCCGCCTCCCCCGCGGACAACATCAGCATCGCCGAAGCCGACAACGGCACCGCCGGCGAAGCCGAAGACCAGGCCGGCGACGAAGCGAGCAACCCCTCCCGCACGGAAAACCTCGCCGAAGCCGTTGCCCGCAGCCACCCCTTCTAAGCCTCGGAGGCCCGATCCGAGAGTGCCGTTGCCCGGCGCCCGCAGCGCCGAGGACAGCCAACGGGCCTACGACCGCTACCAGGCCAACCATCAGCCACGGCCAAGCCGCTCGGCACCGCCGATCACCCACCGAGAGACCGGCGTCGTACCGGCCCCGTCAAACCCGACCTGCACGCCCACCGGCGTACCCCCGGGCGTCGGCAGCTGCCCCTACCCATGATCCGCATCGCGCGTCCGAACAAGTTGACCTCGGCCATGACCCGCTCGCACGACTTCCGCGAAGTCTTAACTCTTGACCCTTTGACTCCCAGGCTTGGGCACGTCGTACGTGACCGTCTGACGACGTCTCGTACCAGCGAGGAGTCGTTCAGCAGCGCCGCGGCCGGCATCGGGCGGTTGGTATTCGTTGCTGTCAACATCCGCTGTCAACAAAGACCAGGCGGAGCTAAAGTCGCGAGTAATGACGACTCGCTCGAGTCGACATGCCGCCGCGACCTGCTCCCGATTTTTTGAGTGCGCGATGCGGAGGTCCGACTGAGGAAGGTCTCCTGTAAGAGGTCTTCGATGTCTGGGGGGTTGCGCGTCATCCGCAGCGTGCCCAAGCATCGCGGACTGGGCTGCCACCAGAGCGTGGCCGGCGTCGTCGTACTGCAAGCCGGCGTTGTCGCGGCGCACGTCGTCGTCGCGTAACCACGTCGCCGCCCCGGGAGTCCACTCCGATCGCCGCATGGCCGACCCGGTCTCGGCCACCAAGCCGGACGTGATCGCCTTCCGACGAACCCCGCTCGTAGAGGCGGCGTGGTCAAGTCCGGCCCGTACCGCTGCGGGATGTCACACCACGGCGCCCCGGTCCGGATCCGCCAGCGGATCCCGTCGATCACCCGTCGGTGATCCCGAGGCCGCCGCCGCCCGACCGCTTTGACCGGCAGTACCGCTTCCAGGATCTCCCGCTGCTGCTGCGATAGATCACCACGAGCCACACCGAGCCCAACGAGCGAACCCGATCCCAAACACGCTCTAGCTCGCCTCCGCCAGCTTGGAGTCACGATGCGGATCTGGACCATCGACGAGCACAAGTGTGCTGCGGCGTTTTGTACCGGCACCCCGCCCAACGTCACCGGGGGACACTGTGGGACATGCGGGACGTGACAGGGTCGAACGGCACCGGTGACGAGGGCTGGGTAGACCTTGCCCGCAACTTGCCCGGCATCGAGGTCACCCCGGAGGAGGCCCGGCGGCGGGCCGAAGAGGCTGGGAGGGACCCGTCGTCGCCGCATAAGTCGGATAGCAAATCAGCGATCGGTGATCTCCTGGCCACGCTTACCGAGCCGTCACGGTGGGATCGCTGGCGTGGTCGGACGACCGGGTGGTTCGTGCTGCACTCCGTTCCGCTCGGCGATGGCAGCGGCGGCATTTCCACCAGCGTCGATCACTTGGTCGTCGGCCCACCCGGCGTGATGATTGTCAACAGCGAGGACTACCGCCCCGTGAAGCGGGCACCAGGCGACTGGACCCCGGACGTCTGGGTCCGCATCCACCGCGACGGGCTCGAGGTCGACGGCCATCAGACGGAGTACATGCTCAAGGTCCGCCGTGAGGCCCTGCGTGTCGCAGGCTTCCTGCTGCAAGCCCTCGTTCCTGATCGGCCGGATCTGGTTGGGCGGGTGCCGGTGCAGTCTGTGGTCGTCATCGTCGGGGGCCAGTTCGTGGTCGGTACGCAGCCGAGCCGTGTAACGATGTTAAGAAGCATCAAGCTGCTCGACACGTTGCGTGGCTTTCCCGCCGTGCTCGACCATGAGAAAGCCGCGGCGGTGTACGCCATAGCCCGCCGCGCGGCGACGTGGAACCCGATCGGCTGGTGCCTCGACAGCATGGGACCGGGACCGGACCGACGCAGGTCAGGAAGATGATCGCGAGGCGACTGGCCGGTGCTGCGACCGTCACGCCCGGGATGGCGTGGCAGAACGAGGTGTCAGGCGGGCCACTGCATGAACGTGTTTCACGTCCTGCGGTAAGCGCGGTCGACCGCCTTTAAGATTCGGCGGCGATCAAGTCGTCGCCGAGGACTCTGAGCTGCCGGCCGAGAAGCAACCCAGTTGGTGTCCGAGGCCATCGGCGAAGCGATAATCACTCTCTCCGGCCGCTCCCTGCGAGGCTAGATCCCGGCGAGAAGCGCCTGGCGTGAAAGGGCCGGGTTCAAGTCGAGGCCGGGGCACTGAATAGGCCGTCCTCATATACTCGAGCCAGACCTGCCGGGCTCATGCGAGGGGGTGCTACGGCGACTCCACTCGAACCAGTAACCCTGCGAAACAAGATCGACGCCGCTCGTCGGCTGCGGTCGCCTGCTGACACATGCCGCTGCCTGGGTGGACCGCTGGGCGACGTCGTCGTCGGTGGGCGGTCCTTGTGGTCGTCTGCCGACCATCTCCGGGGGTAGACCAGGGGTGCCCGGTTGTCCTGCAACCATAGGCGCAACAGAAACGGCTACTCGTACACGTCGCCCCTCCTCTGTGGGCCCGGAACCAGCAACCCGCGGAGTCAAGATCGACTGCTTTCAACGGGAGCTGTAACCTGCGATCAGATGTTGTCACCTGCCTGGACAACGACTCCATCTTGCGGTCGCTACATGGGGGTTGTGGTCATTTGCTGACCATTTCCGGGGGTAAACCGGGGCTGCCATGTTGGGACGCATCGATGGCACTGTCGAGGTCCAGGAGCTGGGCGTTGACGACATGCTCGCCGAGTTCCATGCTGCTGACGTCATCGCCCACGGATGCACTCCCCGCAGACGCAGAAAAGAGGCGCTCAATTGAGACCGTGAGCGCCCCTTTCGCGGTCAGTGCGCGGCCTGGTACGCCTCGATAACCGACTTCGAGATGCGTCCGCGCTCGTTGACCTCGTGGCCGTTCTCGCGTGCCCACTGCCGGATCGCGGTGGTCTGGTCGCGGTTCGAACGGCCCGGCTTCTCGGCCACCGCTGTCGGACGGGAAGCACGTCCGCGTGCACGACCTCCGGTCTTGCGGGCAGCCCCGATGAAGGGAGCCAAGGCGTCATGCAGCTTGGCTGCGTTCTCGTCCGACAGGTCGATCTGGTACTGCCGTCCGTCCAGGGAGAAGTCGAAAGTACCCGATGCGTCCGATCCGTCGAGGTCATCGACGAACCGGACGGTCGTCTGCTGCGCCATTGCCGTCTTCCGTTCAGGTTGAAGATGTTCAGAAGGTTTCAGGTGGTTCTCCAGATGAGCGACCGGAAACGCAACTCGCCCGTGAAGAAGTGACCTGAGCGCGCGGGGCCGGCCACGATTGAGGACTTCGCCGTCACCCACACTGGCAGCGCCTGTTCGACCTCGTCCGCGGGGACCGCGCCGGCGGCACCTAACGCGCTCCGGGGCCGCAGAGGTCGAGAACCCCGACCCGGTCTGGCCAGCGGACAGCAAGGCCGCCGGTGGGTCCCCACGCGATGTCGCGCACGGGGTCGAGGCGCAGGATCGTGACCGGCTCGCCGCGTGTGTTCCGGATGATGACGGTCCCAGTCTTCGTAACGGTGGCGACGTAGGCGCCATCCGGTGACCACGGCACGGCATCCATGCTTGCACTCAGGCCCTCGATGACTGCAACGGCAGTGAGCGTGGACGCGTCCCACAACCGCATTGTGTGGGTAGCGCGGTCGATGAAGCCAAGATGGCGGCCGTCCGGTGACCATCGCGCAACGTCCGCATTAGCAGGCAAGCCGTCGATCGCGGCGATGTTGGCACCAGAGACTGCGTCCCATAGCCGAAGCGCGCGGGCGTCACGGTCGACAATTCCGAGGTAGCGGTTGTCGGGCGACCATGAGATGGAAAGAGGTCCGGATGCTGCAGAGCGAATAGCTTGCTCGTGAATTGTCGAGACCAGCTGACCGCTTGCTGGATCCCAAACCTGCAGCGTGCCCGCGGCCGAGAGAACAGCGAACAGTTGACTATTATGGCACCACACAATTGTGGCCCCACGCCGTTCGAACTCGTTCCGCGCCTGAATATCAGTGAATTGATCCCACGATAAATTAGCGTCTCGGACAGATCGGTCAGTCTTCAACTTTGCCCGATGCCACTTGTTCCCTGAAGGTGTGAGGACTCGCGGTTCACGTCCGCGCGCGCCTGCAGAGTCAATGTCCCACAGGAACACGTGACCATACCGGCCGAGGGCAGCTAGAACGCGACTGTCCGGTGACCACGACAGGGTTCGCAGTTCTTCCTCGGCTTGCCCTTCAAGCTGCTTCACGGTGTCCGCTGGTAAGTCCCAGAGCTTCGGGCTGTAGCTATCCGGCTCAATGAATGAGGGGTAGCGCCCGTCGGCCGACCACCAAGCCTCCTGGGCGTATCTGTTCGGCCAGGGCAGATTAGACGGACTATCGTTCATCGTCCTGCCGGCAGCAAGGTCCCACCTCAAACAAGGTCCAAACTCAGGCATCGTCGCAATGCTGTGATCGTTCGGCCACCAAATGTCCTTGAGGGTGTTCTCGCAGGATAGTGTCGTCGTAATGCTGCCGTCGGTTGCCTCTCGAATCCGAACGGTATCGGCACGTTGTCCCTCGACTGTGGCGAGGAGCCGGCCATCGGGTGACCACCGCACTATGCAAATCTCTTCATCCGCGCCTTGGGAGGCGGTTGTTTCGGAACCGGTAACCGGTTTCCAGAGCCGGACGGTGGTGTCGTCTCCACCGGAGGCGATAAGGGCTCCAGTCGATGACACTGCCACCGTCCGCACGGTGGCAGTGTGACCCGCCAATGTCGCAATGCGCACACCGTCATCGACGTTCCACTGCTCGAGGATCGCAGCGCACGCAACCGTGATTGAACGGCCATCCGCCGACCAGGAAAGCGATTCGACCGAGCCAGAGGAACGACAGTCGATGCCATTGGTCCGGCCGGTGGCAATGTCCCAAATTCGTATCGTGCCGATGGTTGAGCCGGTGGCAAACCGCGCTCCTCCCGGAGCCCAAGAAGCGGCGCTCACGAGCTGGGGACTGAAGGGAGCTTGGATAACTGATTCCCGCCATTCAGCAACGTCCCACAATTGCAGGTTGCCGTCTGTTCGAACGATGAGGAGAAGTCGGCCGTCCGGCGACCAGTCGAGGACCCGCAAGGCGCCGATGCGACAGATTTGGGTACGCGCCTCCCCGGTAACCACGTCCAACACCTGAAGGGATCCGTTGCCGGCGCCGCTGGCCAGCTGCCGACTGTTAGGTGACCACGACAGGCTACGTACTGGCCACGAGTCGGGAGCCGGGAAGGTGCGGATGATATTTGTCTCGAACGCCAACAGTTGAATATCCGCATTGCCGCCCACTGCGAGCCAGGCACCGTCGGGTGACCACGCGAGTGCG
Organism: Pseudonocardia charpentierae; assembly: GCF_031845345.1. Lineage (NCBI taxonomy): Bacteria > Bacillati > Actinomycetota > Actinomycetes > Pseudonocardiales > Pseudonocardiaceae > Pseudonocardia > Pseudonocardia charpentierae. The sequence goes on from NZ_JAVREJ010000014.1 coordinate 15,644, forward strand.
TAAATCGGGCCGCTGACGCCTGTCGGCATGACCCGTCCGTCTCCAGTTTCCGGGTTCCACAGACGGAGGATGCCGTCATCGCCGCAGGAGGCCAGCTGGGTACCGTCGGGAGACCAGGCCACCGATTGGACCGGCCCGGTGTGGTCGGCGAGCACGCGGACCAGTGCCGTCCCCGGTGGCGTGACTCCCCAGCGCACCCCGAGATATCGCGGCGGCAGCAGCGGAGCGAGCCGACCGAAATCGACCGCCACGGTTCGATCCGAGGCGGCTTCCAGCCAGGTGAGCATCGTCGGCGCGAGGGGCAGGCCGGGGACCGACGGCTCGAAGTTGACCGTGGCCAGACCGCCGAGGTGGTGGGCATGTCGGGCGAACCAGGTGCGCCACCAGCCGAGTACGGGGTGGTCGGGGAACGCCGTCGCCGCCCGGCCAAGGTCCGCCTCGGCCGCGTGCACGCCAGCCGCAGCGACGCGGCGGCACAGGTACGCGGGGTCGGTCACCGTCTTCGCGAGTACCCGCCGTTCCCCGGCCCCAACGAGGTGGTGGACGAGGTGGTCGCCGATGTACGGCTCGTTGGCGGGAAGCTGCCACCACTCGTCCCAGGATTTGGAATCGTTGCAGAGACGGCGGTAGGCATCGAGCAGCTCCGCGTGCAGGACCGGCAGTGCCGGAGCGTGTAACAGCAGGTACTCGTGCTGCAGGTCGTGAAATCCGACTTGTGCGCCGTCCCAGCGCAGCACCCCAGCGGTAGCAAGCTGGCCAACATTCTTAGCTGCGTCCTCGAGGGGGCGGCCCCAGTACCGGGCGATCGCGGCCACCGGAACTTCAGTGTCGGGCGGGAAGACCGCCAGGCGGAGCAGCGCGGCTACCAGCTCCGCGGGCAGGGCGAAGACGGCGATCTGCATGGCCTTGAATGTGTTGGCGTACGGATGGTCGCCGTAGACGTCCGGCTCGTCAGCCAGAGCTCCGGCTACCTCGCGCCACGAGCGGCGGCCGCCACGGACCGCTGCAGCAAGAAGCGCGACAGCGAGGGCGACCCGGTCCACGGCAGTGAATGCCTCGTCCGCCGCCGCCGGTAGACGGGTGACCGGTACGTCGAGTACTGCGGCGGCCAGTCCGCGAGCCGCCTCCACGGTGAGCAGGCCAACGGCGTGGGGTCGCGCACTGAGTCGGTCGATGATGCGGGCGTCACGTGTCGTGTAAAGGAGTCGCCCCTGGGGTCCTATGACCCGGAACGCGTCCGCGGCGGCGTCGGACCAGACGTCGTCAACCACGAGCAGCGTGCGTCGCTGGGCAAGCAGGCCCTGCAGCGCCTCCGTTGCCTCGGGCACGGCACGAGGGAGCTGGCCGGGCGCGCCGAGCCGGGCAAGCAGGTCCAGCTGCAGCGCGAGCAGATCGGGGCGCTCGCCGACCGTCACCCAGAACACCCCGTCCGGGAAACGGCGCAGGACCTCGTCGTGCCGAGCAAGCGCCGTGGCAAGCACCGTTTTTCCGATGCCGCCCTGTCCGTGCAGGCCCAGCCTGGGACCCGGGCCCACCAGTCCCACCGCGCCGTCGGCCTCCGCGGCAACGACAGCCTCGACGAGAGGACCAAGCTCATCGCGGACTACATAGCCCGGCGGGAGGGCGGGAACGCCAGAGAGCATGTCGGTGCGCGCCCCGGTGCCCAGCTCCACTGCGGCGCCGCTCGCGGTTCGGGTGGGCACCTCCGCGATCGGCGGCGTCCCGGGGTCGGTGCGGACGACCTCGAGCAGTCTGTCGCAGACCTGCCGGATCCGCCGGTCCCGCCGCGCGCTGTCGCCTGCATCGAGGCCGAGCGCGCCCTCACGACCCGGGTCGTGAAGCCATTGGACCTGCTCCAGGGCCGGAACCGCGTCCCAGTAGCAGTCACCGATCAGCACCGGCGCCAGCCGAACGCCGTGCCGGAGTAGTGCAGGAAGCTCGAAGTCCATGACGTAGGCCGAGCCGAGCAGGTCCGCGCTCACCAGAACGAGCGCCACGTCGCTGGCGTCGATCGCCGCATCGATGGCCGGATGCCACTCGTCGCCAGCGCGGGTCATGCGGTCGATCCAGAGCCGCAACCGCCGAGGCTGCAGCAAAGGCCGCAGCATGACCTCGAACCGCTGCACCCATGCGACGTCGGCGTGGCTGTAGCTGACGAAGACGAGGTCCCGCTTGCGGTCGGCACACGAGTCGGAAACCACCCCGTCATCCTCCCAGCTGAACAGGTTCGTCACAGACGGTGGGCGAAGCCGTACGTGTCCGCCCTTGTCCCGTGCGCGAGGACGGGTACGTGGCGCACACCGCGCCAAGCCAGCCCGCAACGCCACTAGCCTTCAATTTGCCGTTTCAGTCGACAGCTGGTCGTCTCGTTCCGTCCGGCAGGGGCGGTTGCAACTGCTCAGGCAGTTGACCGATTGGTCGGGATGCACCGGGACCGTTCGAAACTGAGACGGAAACTGAGACGGACGCTAGCGCTTGAGACGTTCGGAACGAGCACTATGTGTGGATTTCAACGCACCCGACGCTGCGAGCGCCAGGAACCGTGACCCGGCCGAGCACCGAGACGTGCTCCGCATCGCGCCGCGGACTCGTCCGAACGGACACAGCGGCATGGCGGTGTACTGCCTTAAGTGCAACCACGGCGACGTCCGGCTTACGCATGTTCAGGTGGCCAGCAGCGCTGGCGGCGATTTGGTCACGCACAGAATCGACGTCGGGACGGGTGCAGGAGCGACGAACGACGGAACTCCGGTTCCCGGGTACCGGTCGGCGACGAGCCAAGCAACGCGGGTAGCACTCACCTTTGAGTGCCCAGGCTGCGGCCACGACTGGTCGACGATCTTCCCGCAGGAAGTCGGGACGACGTACGTGTACGGCGCTCGCCCGACGATTGGACGGTAGCTCGAACCCGATGTGGCGGCGCCGTCCGCGAGTAGGACAGCCGGCGCGCTGTCCCCGATCGCCAACAACGCGGCCACCGCAAACTATGAAGGCTCTCCTGCAGGCGCAGGACTTCCGCACCCGTCTGTTCGGTTGCCTGGGCCTGTGCAGCGGCTTCAGGCGGTAGCGCGTCCGGATCCGCGGCTCAAGCTGCCAGATGGGGGTCATGTGAGACCTCAGCCACCGGCTCGGCATCGCGCTGGGCACGTTGGTCCTGGGAGGCCCGGGTGCACACGCCCCGGTCGCCTCGGTGATCTCGGCAGTCTCACTCCATCGGGCCCCGAGCGACAACGTGGAGTGGCAGCGCCAGCTGACCGTCGACCCGACGCACATCCCATGAGTGAACCGCGGCATCCCGATCGGCCACCCCGTGCGGCTGCCAGCTCTGCGCAAGCGCAGGCGCCGCCGACCGCCGCACTGACCTCCTCTGGAGAGAAGCCGGGCAGGACCCTGCACCGTCGAACCTGACGAGGTCGTAGCTGGCACCGCCGAGCGTAGATACTTGGGTACCCGTGTTTGCTACTTGACACGATGAAACCAGGCAGGCAGAGTTCCGGTAACCCGATAGTCGAGCCGACTAGTTGAACAGGAGCGTCTGATGCTGCACATCACCTTGACCCAGAAGAAGCTCGCCAACGACCCCACCGACCCGCTGGGCCGAACCTTCTACGGCTGGGACGAGCACGCCACGACCGAGCAGAATTGGAAGAACAACCGCGGCTACTGGGTTCTCGGCGCCCGTGCCAAGCGCGAGTCCTACGTACTGTTCTCCTACAATGAACAGCACGAAGTGGTGATGGCGGCCGAGATCGCCGAGATCATTGATGCCCCCGGGAAGCCGGGTAAAAGGATCATCGAGGGGCGCCCGCTGCCCGAAAGCCACCCGGTCTACCAGGCCTACGTCGGCCGTCCCACTCCGGACAGCGCTCGCGTTCGCAACCCCGTCACCTACATTGACTCCACCGTAGGTGGCTGGCTTTGTGGGTGTGGGTGCGGGACTGAGATCTTCAGCGGCGAGTTCGTCCGCGGTCACGAGCAGACGGCCCTGCACCAGCGTGTCGCAAAGATCGGAACAATTCCGGACTTCCTTCGGTGGTTCGACGCTCTTCACGAGGGCGCCACTCCAGCCGCTGGCGGCTCGAGCGGATCGACGATAATGAGTCGAGACGGCCAGCTGGACTTGGCCGTCAGTTCCGACGGTCGAGTGAGGCTCACGTTCACTCCTTCTGCAGCGTGATCATGAAATCGGACGACCGCTATTGCGGCTCTGCAGGACTTTGCGGGCTTGTCGGCGAGCGACAGGTTCGCGGAGGTCGTCTCGCAGACGTGGCTGCAGGACGGCGTCCTGATCGGCGCCCAGGGGCACGGACCCGGTCGTCGCTCGCTGCGGGCGGCGTGACGGCCGACCGACCATCAGAGCCCGTCGGGCCGAACGTGCCGAGGTGAATGAGCCGGGTCCGGCGCCGCGGCTGGACATGGTGAACCGGCCGTCGCCCGCGGCCGCGACGTAGCGGGTGATGTGTCGAGCGTTGCACGGTGAGCGGGCAGCTTCTGAGGCAGGTTGCGTTCCGGGACGAACGCCGCGAGCCAGTTGCCTACCTGGTTGACCTCGTCGACGTTCACCGGTCCGATCTGCACCGAGAGCACCTGCTGTGGCTGCAGGCGCCACTTGGGGTCGAGCGCCAGGCCCACGTGCGGCTCCGCAAGCAGCTCCTCGTAATGCCTGGCTTGGGTGAGGAAGTCGGTCCGACCGGGCTGCAGGTCGAGCACCACGTACACGCCCGCGCCCTTTGCGGCGTCGACGCAGGGGCGACCGAGCGCGGCGGTGCCCGGCGTCCCGTAGGGGGCGATCATGCGGTGGCCGGGGAACGCGAGCTGGCCACAACCGGGCAGCTGGACGCCGGTGCGGACGACGGCGAGCCGCTGCTGCAACTGCTCGACGCTGCCGAAAGCAGCCCCCAGGGCCAGCACCTTCTCCTGCGGCGCCGACAACAGCGCGGTGACGAGCTCGCCGCTGCCGTGGGGATCGGGGGTGCGCAGCACGTGCACCGGGACGCCGGCGGCGCGGGCGGTCGCGACCGGGGCGACCTGGTCGTTGCCCGGCCGCCGGCTGAGCATCATGTTGCCCGTGACCGCCCTCTTCACAAGCATTATCGCTGTCGCCGGAACTCTTCTGGGATCACTCAGCACGTACCTGTTTCAGCGGCGTACTGCACTCCACTCTGAGGCGACCGCTCGAAGGGAACGCCTTCGTCAGGATCGACTGGCAGCATGCGGTGAGTTCGCCGCTGCTGTCACAGAAGTAAAGCGCGCGGTGATTGCCGCGGGGTTTCGACGGGGGACTCGAGCCCCGCCGGTCGAGCCGTCCCCCGACGACGGGGACGCGCCCGCTGACGTGTCCCTCGAGGACGACGACCTACCGGCGGTGCCCGACCCGCCCGATGTCCGCCGTCAGCGTCGTGACGCGGCTCTGGCTCGCATCCGGCGACCGGCCGACGTCTCTCGCCCGCCCGACGTCGATGAGTGGCTGAGTCGCCCCGGACTCGACTACGCCGACCCGATGCCCGATCACGTGGACGAGTGGTTGCGCCGCCACGGCACCGAGCCTGCACCGGCCCCGCCCGTCCGGCCGACCCCCCGTCGTGATCCGCCGGCCCATCGCCGCACGTAAAGCGCGTCGTGACCCGGGAGCCCCGCAGCACGAGGTGAGCGTTTCGGAGCGGCTGGCCCTGCACCGCGGAAAGATGCGTGAGTGACGCAGGGCCGCCGTCACCGCGGACGAGGCCCGGCGCGCGCTCGCGCACTTCGTCTCGCACCGCCTGCCGCACTTCGGTCCGCACGAAGACGCGATGCTGCAGGACGACTGGCCCATGGCCCACTCGCTGCTGTCGGTGCCGCTCAACCTCGGGTTGCTGCATCCCCTCGACGTCGCCCGCGAGGCCGAGTCCGCCTTCCACGCCGGCGACGTGGCCCTGGCCAGTGCCGAGGGTTTCGTTCGTCAGGTGCTGGGCTGGCGGGAGTACATGTGCACCGCGACCGGGAGGTCGTGCTCGTCGAGTCGACCCGCGTCCTGCACCGCAAGCGGTTCCACCGGCAGAAGCTGCACCTGGTCCTCTCCGGCATGCGCCACCTCGCCGCCGAACTCGGCGACCGGGCCACCTACCTGCGCACCGAGACCTACCGCGAGGCGCTGGAGCGGGTCGGGCGCCCGGTCGTCGTCCACGAGCCCACCTCACCCGCGCTCCGCACCCCGGAGCCACAGCCCGCGGACGCTGACGCGGGACGTCGACACGATCCTCGACGAGTTCCTCCGCCGTGCTCGCCCAGGAGCATGTGCGCTGCCACGACCGGTCGATCTCCGGCGACGCAGGAGGCGTCGTCCTGGAACAGCAGCACGTTGGCCTGCGGCGCGAACTGCTGCAGCGCGAGGACGGCGGTCGAGTTGGCCTCGGTCGCGACGTTCTTGCCGCCCTGGATGCCGTGTGTCTGCGAAGGCCGGAACCCGGACCACGCCCTATTCGGCTGCGGACTGCTCCGCTACTGCCAACGCGACGGCTGCGACGCCGCAGAAGCCGCGACCCTCGCCAACCTCCCGACCACCGACGAGCCACGAGCTCCCGGGCGTTGACGGCGACCTTCACCCCCGGACCGGCACTCGCGCCGGGGGTGTTGGTGACCGCCAACCACCCGACCCGAATCGCTTCGACATCCGAAAGGTCAGCGCCATGACGACGACCCTCACCACCCCGGCCAAGACAAACTCGGCGACAGAGGCCGCCTCGAGCTCACCGAACGCTCGGGGCGAGGCGGTGTTCCTGACCGCCGAGACCTACACCCTCACCGCCCGGCAGGTGGTGCTCGCCCTCGCCGCGCACCTGGCTCGGTTCGGCGACACCCTCGGCGTCGCCGTCGTCGACCCGCTGTGCGCGATCGACGCCGTTATGCGCTTCGACGGCGCCGACCTCACCGGCTGGACCACCGGCCGCTCCCCCGTCGATGTCGCCGCCGTCCGGGCCCGCGCCGAAGCGATCGCCCGCGACTACTTCGGGCGTCAGTTCCCCGCCGTGCCCTGGTAGCGCCGATGGCCACAGCCGCCACCTCGCCCTCACTGCGGACACTGCCCGGAGGGCGGATCTCCGAGCACGACCGCCAGCTGCTCCGCCGGGCCGCCTCCCCCGACCACCACCGGTGGCTCGCCCACACCGCGAACACCCGCGGCTGCATCCGCCCCGTCCGGCTCACCGGGCACCTGCACACCGTCGAGAAGGACACCGGCCGCATCATCTCGTCCCGGCACACCGTCACCGACATGCCCGACGGCGTCCTCTACGTCCCCTGCGGCGACCGCCGCACGAGCATCTGCCCACCGTGCGCCGAGACCTACCGCGCCGACACCTACCAGTTGATCCGTGCCGGCCTCGCCGGTGGCAAAGGCGTACCGACCTCCGTGGCGAGCCATCCGGCTGTCTTCGCGACGGTCACCGCCCCGTCCTTCGGTCCCGTCCACTCGCGGAACCTGAACCGCCGGACCGGGAAGGTCGCCCCGTGCCGAATGCGCCGCGACCTCACCCCCTGCCCTCACGGGAAACAGCTCATCTGCACCGCCCGGCACACCGACAACCACCCATCACTCGGTCAGCCGCTCTGCCTGAACTGCTACGACCACGCCCATCACGTCGTCTGGAACGCCTGGGTCGGCGAACTCTGGCGCCGCACCATGATCGCCCTCGGGCGTCTGCTCAAGCCGCTCGAACGCCAGCACGGGGTCCAGCTGCGGGTCTCCTACGGCAAGGTCGCCGAGTACCAGCGCCGCGGCGTCGTCCACTTCCACGCACTCATCCGCCTCGACACCCGCGACCCGAACGATCCGGATGCGATACTCCCGCCACCGGCCGCAATCACCACGCAGACCCTCGGCGAGCTCGTCGCCGCCGCCGTCACCACCACCGCGTTCCGAACCCCGGACTACCCGGACACCAGCCACTCCTGGCCCATCACCTGGGGCCGGCAGCTCGACGTCCGTCCCATCCGCTCCACATCAGCGAGCGAGGGCGCGCCGGATGTGAGCACCGACGCCGTCGCCGCCTACCTGGCCAAGTACGCCACGAAAGCCACCGAACCCACCGGGCTGCCGGTCACCGGCCGCATGAACGGCGAGACCGCCGAGTACTACAGCGACCCCGACACTCACCTGGGCCGACTCATCGCCTACGCCTGGCAACTCGGCACCCTGCCCTCCTCGCAAACCACCGAGCAGCAGTGCCAGGACTGGCACGACACCTACGGCAGGCTCCGCCGCTGGACCCACATGCTCGGCTTCGGCGGCCACTTCGCCACCAAGAGCCGCCGCTACTCCACCACCCACAAGCAACTGCGCGCCGACCGCCGCGAATACCAGCGCACCAGTCGCACAGACTGGCGCGACCGCCAGGGCTGCAGCCGGGACGACTTGTCGTCGACCACCGAAACCGACACCGACGCCGTCTCGATCGTCTGCGACCTCACCCTCGCTGGCATCGGCTGGAACACCACCGCCGACGCCGAACTCGCCACTAGCGCCGCCATGCGCGCCCGCGAGTACCGCCGTGCCGTCAAGCAAGAACGTCAGATCGCCTGATCAAGGGGCGCTAGTCGGGCATGGTCGATCAACACCGCCATGGAGCACGACCCACAGGAGGAGGACATGGAAGAACTGAACCTGCGGCGGAGGAGCCTGCGGCAGGAGAGCGAAGAGGAGATCGAAGGCGGAAGCAGAAGCAGCACACGAACGCGCGAGCTGTACCGGGTGACCGAGGCGATGACGCTGTTGTCACTCAGCCGAAGCGTCCTCTACGAGCAACTGCGCTGTGGCAGGCTGCGCTCGGTCCACGTAGGCCGAACACGGCTCATCCCTGTCGCCGCGATCGCCGACTACGTCGCGCTCCTCGAGCGCGAGGCCGCCGACGTCAGCCAGGTGTCATGACTACTCGCCGCAGCCGTGGAGAGGGAGGACTGCACTGGGACGAAGCCCGACAACGGTGGATAGCTACGGCCACCCTCGGCTTCGACGGACGTGGGAAGCGGATCACCCGTAAGGCCAGTGGAACGACCAAGACCGCCGCCAAGGCCAAACTCCGCGACATGCTTCGCGATAAGGCCGACGGACTCACCGCCGGCCGCAGCACTGACACCGTTGAAGACGCCGTACGAGACTGGCTCACTTACGGCCTCGCCGGACGCGCCGGTACCACCGCAGCAAACTACGCGAGCATCGCCGAACGGCGGATCATCGTCCCCCTGGGCCGGCGGCGCCTGCGTGACCTATCCGCCGAGGACGTCGATCGCTGGCTTCGTGTCCAAGCCACGGAGGTCAGCACCCGCACCTTGCGCCTGATGCACTCCATCCTCAACCGCGCCATCGTCCGAGCGATGGCACGGGACAAGGTCCGACGTAACGTGGTGGCCCTATGCACGGTGCCTGCTGGACAGAGCGGACGGCCGTCGAAGTCATTGACACTTGCGCAGGCTTACGCTCTCCTCGACGCGGCGGAGGGTTCCGATTTGCACGCCTACATTGTGCTGTCGCTGCTGTCGGGGGCCCGTACTGAAGAGGTTCGAGCGTTGCGTTGGGCACATGTCGACCTCATCGGCGACCCTGAAGCCGCTTCCCCGGTCCCGCCCTCGATCGCTGTACTCCGTTCGGTCCGACAGGGCGGCGACACCAAGACCCGTAGGTCCCGCCGCCGTATTGCCATCTCCCGCCGCGCCGTCGACGCCCTCGTCACCTATCAGGCTGCGTTCAGCGCTCCACCTGCTCCAAGCGCACTAGTCTTCGGCACCCGCCACGGGACCGAACTGGACGCACACAACGTCCGCCGCGCGTTCCGCCGAGTCGTCGCCGCTGCCGGACTCGACCCCGCCGCGTGGACGCCGCGGGAGCTGAGGCACAGCTTCGTGTCTTTGTTGTCGGACTCTGGGATCCCACTGGAGCAGATCGCCCGACTATTGGGTCACAGCGGCACAGCCGTGACCGAGCGGGTCTACCGCCACCAGCTGCGGCCCGTGTTAGAGGAAGGTGCTGGGGCGATGGATGCCATCTTTCCCGAGCGTGCCAAGCCGTAGTCACTCATCTAGTCACTCAGACGACAGGTGCGTCGATCTAAAGATCGAACCAGCGGAGTGTATCCGCTGGTGAGATGGGTGGAGCTGAGGGGACTCGAACCCCTGACCCTTTGACTGCCAGTCAAATGCGCTACCAGCTGCGCCACAGCCCCTTGCGACGACGACGGTACACGACCGCCCCCGGTACCTCGCGCCGGGGGCGGGTCGATCAGCTTCCGGCGAGGGCGGTCTGCAGCCAGCCGGAGTCCGAGACGTCGATCTTGCGGCCGCCCACGGCGATGGTCGGGGTGCCGAACTGGCCGTCCGTCTGCAGTGCCGGGTTCGCCGAGGCGGCGTCGGTCGCCGCGCTGATCGCTCCGGCGTTGCCGTTGCCCTCGACGCACTGCGTGAAGGCCGGGCCGGCGCCGAGCTCGGTACCGATCGCCGAGAGCTGGGCCGCGGTCATCCCTGCACTGCCCTCGGCGGGCTGATCGGCGAACAGGCGCTTGTGATAGGCGGGCCAGATGCCCGCCGGGACGGCGCACAGCGCGGCGTTGGCGGCCAGGGTCGAGTAGCCGGGCGGCGTGGTGCGGGCGTCGAGGATGTTGAGGGCGTGGTAGTTGACCTTGGCCTTGCCCGCGTTCAGCGCGGCCGTCAGGTCGTCCGCGTTGCGGGTCTCGAACCGCTCGCAGTACGGGCAGAGGAAGTCCTCGTACACGTCGATCGTGACGGATGCGGTCGGCTGACCGGCCATCACGACAGCGCCGTCGACGGACACCGGGTACGTCGCCGCAGCCTGCGACGACGAGCCCCACGGCCGGTTCAGCACGATGTAGGTCGTGGCGAACACCGCGACGATCACCACGGCGACGATGATGCCGACCGTGACGCGGTTGTCCTTCCTCCCGGCGCCCGGGACGCGGTCGACAGAGGGCTTGCGCGACGCCGCCGCAGCCTCCTGCCGCCGCTTGCGTTCGTTGCGCGACGCTCCGCCCACGTCAGATCCTCTCCTCTTGCCTGCTCGGCAGCGTCAGCGCGCCGAGCGTCCGCGGCCGCACCACCAGCCACCCGGCCAACAACAGGAACCCCGCGTCGCGGAGCAGCTCCAGGCCGTAGGTCGTCTGATCCGGGGCGACGGCGCCGCCTCCGCCGAAGCATCCGCAGTCGATCGACAGCCCGCGGGCCCACGCCTGCGTCACGCCGGCGATGAACACCAGCAGCAGGCCCGCCGAGACGACGGCCACCGCCCGCGTTGCGATACCCGCCAGCAGGAGGAGGCCGAGGACGATCTCGAACCACGGCAGCACCCCGGCGACAAGCTCCACGCCGGTCTTCGCAGCACGTCGTAGGCCCGGACGGCGAGGTAGGTGGCGTCGGGGTCGATCGCCTTGATCACTCCCGAGATCAGGAACACCGCTGCGAGCCCGAGGCGTGCGGCCGTCCCGATGATGTCCCGGACCCGCACCGACTCCACTCGGCCAAGGGTAGCCGGGCGTACTGAGGCCCGACTGAGGGACGAACGCTCAGAACGCCTCCCGCGCCGACTCCTGCTCCAGCACCGCGTCCAGGTCCGTGAGCCGGCGCATCGACGCCACGGCCCGCGCCGTCCGGTTGTTCGCGGCGAGCATCTCGCGGTGGCGGTGGACCCAGGCCCAGTAGCCGGCGGTGAACGGGCACGCGTCGTCCCCGAGCCGCTTGCGGGGGTCGAACGCGCAGTGGCCGCAGTGGTCGGACATCCGGTTGATGTAGGCCCCGCCGGACGCGTACGGCTTCGTCGCGAGCAGGCCGCCGTCGGCGTGCTGGCTCATGCCGATCACGTTGGTCGGCATCACCCACTCGAACCCGTCGACGAACGACTCGCGGAACCAGTCCGACAGCGCCCGCGGCTGGTAGCCGCGTTGCAGGGCGTGGTTGCCCAGCAGCATCAGCCGAGGGATGTGGTGGGTCCACCCTCGGTCGCGGACGCCTTCCAACGCCGATCGCAGGCAGGCCGCGGTCACGGTGTCGGCGTCGAGCCCGACCCACCAGTCGGGCAGCGGCGTGTGCGCCCGCAGTTCGTTGCGCCCCAGGTAGTCGGGCCCGAAGTGCCAGTACAGGTGCCACATGTACTCCCGCCAGCCCAGCACCTGACGAACGAAACCCTCGGCACTGGCCAGGGCCACGTCGCCGGCGTGGAAGGCGGACTCGGCCTCGCGGGCGACGTCGAGGGGATGCAGCAACCCGAGGTTGAGCGGCACCGACAGCAGCGAGTGGGCCATGGGCCAGTCGTCCTGCAGCATCGCGTCTTCGTGCGGACCGAAGTGCGGCAGGCGGTGCGAGACGAAGTGCGCGAGCGCGCGCCGGGCCTCGTCCGCGGTGACGGCGAACCATCGCGGACCGTCGCGGCCGACGGTCGGCAGGTCCAGGGCATCGAGGTCGGCGCGGACCTGCTCGTCGATCTCGTCCTCCGGCGGTTGCCAGGGCGCGACGATGCCGAGGGTCTTCTCCCCGCGGGGTGGCGGCTCGCGGTTCTCGTGGTCGAGGTTCCACTTCCCGCCGACCGGCTCGCCGCCCTCCATCAGCACGTCGAACCGACGGCGCTGCGATCGGTAGAAGTCCTCCATCCGGAACGCCGTGCGGTCGCCGGCCCACTCGGTGAACTCGGCACGCGGGAGCGCGAAGGTGGGCGTCGGGAGGATCTCGGCGACCAGGCCCTCCTTCTGGAGCCGCTCGACGAACGCGAGGGCGGCGTGCGAGGTGGGCTCGTGGACGACGACCGGGCGCCCGACCCGCTCCAGCGCCTCGCGGTAGGTCTCGGTGCGCAGGTAGGTGGCCCGGTCGCCGAGTTCGGCGGCGAGGTGGCGCATGCCGGAGAGGACCAGGTGCAGCTTCTGCCGGTGGAACCGCTTGCGGTGCAGGACGCGGGTCGACTCGACGAGCACGACCTCCCGGTCGCGGTGCTCGTCCGTCGAGTGCACGTGCGGGCCGAGCTGGTCGGCGAAGAGCCACAGCGGCTCGGTGGTCATCTCCGCAGTGTCGCTGTGCGGCGGTCGACCCGCGACCCGACCTACGCTGCGGTCATGTCCGAGCTCCCCGGCCCCGCCGAGTTCGCCGAGCACGAGGGCGACCACACCCACCGTGACGTCTCCGGCGGCGCACTGCGGGCCGCGACCTTCGGCGCCATGGATGGGCTGGTCACGAACATCGCCCTCGTCGCGGGCGTCGGGGGTGGCGGCGCCGACCGGAACGCGATCATCCTGACCGGGATGGCAGGGCTGGTCGCCGGCGCCTTCTCGATGGCGCTGGGCGAGTTCGCGTCGGTGCAGACCCAGAACGACGCTGTGGCAGGCGAAGTGGCCATCGAGCGTGCCGAGCTGGCCCTGCACCCGAAGGCCGAGGAGGCCGAGCTCGTCGACATGTACCGGCAGATGGGGCTCACGCAGCAGACGGCGGAGGCCGTGGCGCGGGAGGTGCACGCCGACCCGGAGCTGGCGCTCAAGGTCCACGTCACCCAGGAGCTGGGCGTCGACCCGGACGAGCAACCGTCACCGTGGACGGCCGCGCTGTCGTCGTTCGTGTGCTTCGCCGTCGGCGGGATCGTGCCGCTGTTGTCGTTCCTGCTGGGCAGCTCGTCGCTGGCGGTGAGCCTGCTCGTCGGCGCCGTCGGGCTGTTCGCCGTCGGCGCCGTGACGTCGCGGTTCACCGGCAAGCCGTGGTGGTTCGCGGGCGGGCGGCAGCTGCTGTTCGGCGCGATCGCCGCGGGGGCGACGTTCCTGGTGGGTTCGCTGATCGGCGCGTCGGTGGCTTAACGCGGCAGGGTCTCGGGTGCCCGCAGCCACAGGGCCAGAGCCAGCGCCGTGATCAGGCCCGTCAACCCGAACGCCGCGCCGAAGCCCAGCATCTGCGCCACCGCACCCGCCGCGAGCGGGCCGACGATCGCGCCGACGTCCGACGCCATCTGGAACCCGGCCAGCACCGTCCCGCCCCGGCGCTGCGCTCCGACGACGTCGGCCACCGCCGCGTTCAGCGGCGGGTTCAGCAGGCCGCTGCCCAGCCCGGCCACCAAGGAGGCCACGAGGAACAGCGGCAGTGTCGGCATCAGGCCGAGCACCGCCGTCGCGACCGCGGAGACCGCGAGACCGATCACCACCGGCGGCTTGCGGCCGCTGCGGTCGGCGAGGCTCCCCGCGGTGAGGAGCGTGATCGCGTTGCCCGCGGCGAAGACCGACAGGGCGATCCCACCCCACGACTCGGCCCGCCCAAGAGCCTCGACCACGAACAGCGGGACGAGCGCGACACGGACTCCGAACACCGCCCAGCCGTTGGCGAACGCCGCCCCGAGGGCCGCGCGGTAGGTCGGGTGCCCGAGCGCCGCACGGAAGGAGAGCTCCGGCGCGAGGTCGCCGGTCACCTCGACGGCACCGACCTGCCCCCGCAGCAGCACGCCCGTCAGGGCCATCGCGACCAGGAGCATCACCGCATAGACGACGAACGGTGCGCGCAGCCCGAACGTGACCAGCGCGCCGCCGAGCAGCGGGCCGGCGAGGTTGCCGAGCAGGAAGCCCGTCGCCCACAGGCCGGAGGCGCGGCCGCGCGCGGCCGGCGGTGCGAAGCGCACGAGCATCGACACCGACGCGACCGTGAACATGGTCGACCCGATGCCGCCTAGCGACCGGAACACCAGCAGCTGCCAGTACTCCGCCGCGAAGGCGCACGCCCCGGTGGAGACGGCGACGATGCCGAGCCCGAACAGGTAGGTCCGCAACTCCCCCAGCCGGCTCACCAGACGTCCGCTGACCGGGGCGAACAGCAGCCGGAACAGGGCGAAGGCACTGATGACGGCGGACGCGGCGGTGACGCCGACGTCGAAGCTGCGGGCGAACGTGGGCAGCGCGGGGGCGACGAGGCCGTAGCCGATCGCGATCACGAAGGCCGCGGCGGCCAGCACCCGGATCTCCCGGGGCAGTCGAACGCGCACGACGTCGCGGTCCATACCGACCACGACGTCCTCCTCCACCCGAGCCTGCACCCCCACGTTACGTGTCGGTTAACGCCGATCGGGCGTCAGGCCCGGTCCCGGCGACGACGCCCCCGAGTGGGCCGGCCCCGTGGCGGGTACGGGGTGCGCATGGCGGAGTTCGAAGCGGAACGGCGTATGCCGGCCGAGGCCGAGCAGGTGTTCGCGATCGTCGGCGACCTGGACCGGCTCTCGGAGTGGATGCCGACACCGATCGGTGTCCGCCAGACCGGCGACGGCGAGGTGCACGCCGACGTCGACTCGCGCGACGTCCACGCCGACGGCCTGGTCGGCGTGCGGCCGGAGCAGCTGCGGCTGGAGTGGGGCAGTGAAGACTCCCCCGACTACGCCGGCTGGCTGCAGGTCGAGCACGCCGAGCCGGGCCACTCGTCCGTGGTGATGCACCTGTCGTTCCTCGGCGACCAGCCGGAGGCGCGCCGCCACGGCAGCGCAGCCGGCGAGGTGCGCCAGTGGCTCGACGACGCGCTGGCCCAGCTCGAGCGCGTCGTCGCCGGAACGTCCTGACCCTCCGGCCGGCGCACGTGTGGGAGGTTCCGGCCGGCTGATCGTTCCCGGCGTGACGTCACGGCTGCCCGGGCAGCGGTGGCGTCACACTCGCTCGGCGGATTGCGGAACCCGCAGGCCGCGGCCGCCGTCTGTGCCGCATGGATTTCACCCTCCCCTTTCGCGGCTCCGCGGCCGTCGCCTCCGGACTGCTCGCTCCCGGCGTGCTCCGCGGCCCGCGGTTCACCCGCCTGTTCCCCGACGTGTACGTCGGCGCGGCCGTCGAGGTCGACCTCACGTTGCGGGCGCGGGCGGCGTACGTGCTGGTCGACGGGCGCGGGGTGATCGGCGGGTACGCCGCGGCCGAGTTGCTCGACGCCTCCTGCGGTCCGAGGGACGCGCCTGTCGACGTCGTCGTGCCCGGCGGTGCGTACCGCGCGTACCCCGGCCTGGTCGTGCACCGGGGTCTGCTGCTTCCCGACGAGGTCGCGACGGTGAACGGGATCGCCGCCACCGCGCCCGTCCGCACCGCCTACGACCTGGCCCGCGACCCGCCTCTGACCGACGCCGTCGTCGCCGTGGACGCGCTGAGCCATCGGCACAAGTTCGTCCCTCGTGCTGTGCTCGACCTCGGGTGCCGTCATCTCGGCGCACGCGGCAGCGCGCAGTTGCCGGAGGTCGTCCGGCTGGCGAACCCGCTGGCCGAGTCGCCCATGGAGAGCCGCACGCGGATGATCATCGTGCTCGACGGCCTGCCGGTCCCCGCGCTTCAACATCCGGTCGGGGCCTACCTGCTCGACCTCGCCTACCCCGCGATCCGGCTCGCGATCGAGTACGACGGCGAGGCGCACCGCACCCAGGAACGCGCGATACGCGACCTGGATCGGCAGGCGTACCTCAGCGCCGCGGGCTGGACGGTGCTGCGGTTCACGACAGCGCAGATCATGCGCCGCCCGCGGTGGGTGGCCGCACGGCTGCGGGACGAGCTGGTCAAGGCGGCCCGACGGTGACACCAGTGCTGCCCGGGCAGCGGCTCCGTCACCGTCGGATCGATCACGCCATGGTCTGCGGGACGCCCTCGGGCTCCGCCGCCTGCCCGCGGGCCGCGCGGCTGCTCGTCCGCGACCCGAGGCGGCGTTCGAGCCAGACCGCGAACCGGGAGAGCAGCAGGTTCACGACCACGTAGATCGCGGCGACGATGAGGTAGGTCTGCACCAGCAGGTGGGTGTAGACGGTGAGGTTCTGGGCCTGCTTCATCAGCTCCGGGTAGCTCACGACGTAGCCGAGCGTGGAGTCCTTCAGCAGCGCGACCAGCTGCGTCACCAGCGTCGGGATCACCAGCCGGATCGCTTGCGGAAGGATCACCGACCGCATCGCCGTGCCCTCGCGCAGGCCCAACGCCGCCGCGGCCTCCGACTGGCCGCGGTCCACCGCGAGGATGCCGGCGCGGAAAATCTCGGCGAGCACCGCGACGTTGACCAGGACGATCGGGACCACGAGCTTCCACAGGATCGGCAGGTTGATCCCGTACCGGGGTAGCGCCAGCAGGAAGGCGTAGATCAGCAGCAGCAGCGGGATGCTGCGGAACAGCTCGATGTACCAGGTCGAGACCCGCCGCAGCAGAGCGTTGCGCGAGAGCCGTCCGAGCGCCAGCACCACCCCGAGCGGGAACGACAGGACGGCGGCCAGCGCCGTCGCGATGATCGTGCCCCGGATCCCGTCGGCGAGGAACCGCAGGTAGGCGGGCTCCGCGAACGCGAGCCAGCGGCTCCGGCCGAGCTGGCCGTTGCGATAGAACTGGTAGAGCGCCAGCGCGACGATCCCCGCGACGAGCAGCAGCCCGATCACGGTGAAGATCCGGATGCGGGCGCGCCCGCGCGGGCCGGGCTCGTCGAACAGGACACGGGTCGCCGCGGCCGTCACAGTGTCTTCCCCCTCACCGTTGCCTCCCGGCCGTGGGAGTCACCGAGCCCGCCCGCCGGACACGCGCCGCTCCAGCGCTCCGCCCGCGGCTCCGCCGAGCAGCGCGATCACCAGGTAGATCGCCCCGCTGACGAGGAACAGCACCACGGCCTCGGCCGACTGCAGATTGAGCACCTGGGTGCGGTTGGTCAGCTCGCTGACCCCGACCGCCGAGGCCAGCGACGACCCGAGCACGACGCCGATGAAGATGTTGACCAGCGGCTGCACCATCGTCCGGAACGCAGGCGGGAGGATCACGTACCGCAGCGACTGGGTGAAGGTGAATCCGAGCGAGCGCGCCGCCTCGGCCTGCCCGACCGGCACCGTGTTGATCCCGCCCCGGACCGCCTCGCAGACGAACGCCGCCGCGAACGCCGCCATGCAGACCGCGGCCGAGGTGAACAGCGAGAACGTGATCCCGACGTCCGGCAGCCCGAACACCACGAGGATCAGCAGCGTGAGCAGCGGCATGTTCCGCAGCACCTCGACGTAGACCGCGCCGACCCAACGCAGCGGGGCGATCGGGCTGACCCGGAACACCGCGAGCACCGTGCCGAGCAGCAGCGCCCCGACGAAGCCGAGCACCGTCAGCTCGAGCGTGACCAGCAGTCCCCCGAGCAGGAAGCCCAGGTTGTCGGTGACGACACGCACCCGCCGGCCGTCCTCAGGAACCGGCGACCGAGCCGAGCGTCGGCGGGGTCGGCGCGTCGCCGCTCACGACGGTGCCGACGGTCGCCTTCCACAGCTTGGCCCAGCTGCCGTCGGCGTAGATCTTCTGGAGCCAGTCGTTGACGAACTGCTTGGCCGCGGGGTCGTCGAGCGGCAGCCCGATGCCGTAGGGCTCCTTGGTGAACGGCTGGCCGACCAGCTTGAACACCGGGTTGGTGCTCGCGTCGGAGAGCAGAATCGCCTCGTCGAGCACGTAGGCGTCGGCCCGGCCCTGCTGCAGCGCGGCGACGCAGGAGGCGTCGTCCTGGAACAGCAGCACGTTGGCCTGCGGCGCGAACTGCTGCAGCGCGAGGACGGCGGTCGAGTTGGCCTCGGTCGCGACGTTCTTGCCGGCGAGGTCGTTCACGCTGTTGATCGCGGTGTTGTCCTTCTTCACCATGATCGACGTGCCCGACTCGTAGTACGGTCCGGCGAAGGCGACCTTCTGGGCCCGCGGTTCGGTGATCGTGTACGTGGCGAACACCGCGTCGACCGTCTTGTTCTGGATCAGCGTCTCGCGGGTGTCGACGGTGGTGGCCACCAGTTCGACGGCGTCCGCGTCCGTCTTGCCCGTGATGTAGTGGGCCAGCATGGCCGCCATCCCGGCGTCGAAGCCGGTGACCTTGCCCGTGGCCGGGTCCTTGAGGGAGAACAGCGCCCCCTGGTCCGTGCCGCCGCGGATCAGCTTGCCGCGCTGCTTGATCGTGTCGGCCCAGGAGCCGGCGGGGATCGCGGCGGCATCGGCGACCGGTGACCCGGCGATGATCTGGTCGTACCCGCTGGTGTCGGCCTGGCCGGGCACCTTGGGTGGCGGCGCGCTGCCCTGGTCGGCGCAGCCGGTGAGGACCAGCGCGGCCGTCGTCGCCAGTATCGCGCCGACCCGGACCCGCCACCTCTGCGATCGCACCACTGCTACCCCCCGCTGCCGCCTGTCCGATCACCCGTCCGGGCAGCCTGGCAAGCGGGTGGCGGTCCGGCAACCGGGGGCGGTCACACTCCGGTCACGGACTGTCCGACCCGATTCCGTGTCCGGTCAGCGCGCGCCGGGAGCCGGGATGGCGGGAACCGGGAGGGCGGGAGCAGGCGAAGGAGCCGCAGGGACGGAGGCTCCGGTGGTGAACGTGAAGGAGACGTTCAGCAGCGGGTTGCCGGCCACGTCCCTGATCGCCGACGCGCCACCGGTCAACGTCACGGTGTAGCGGGTGTCGGCGGACAGGTCGGCCTTCGGGTCCAACGTCGCGATCCACGTGGAGTCGTCGTAGCTCACCGCTGCGGCGACGTCCGCGGCCGCACCGGCCCCCCGGAGCGTGAACGACTTGTCGTCGACGCCCTGCACCGGCTCGGTGAACATCACCATGACGGTGCCGGTCACCGGCACCCCGGCGGCGTCACTCGCCGGGGCCGTGATCGTCAGTGATGGCGCGGTCTTGTCCGCGGGAGGTGCGGCGTAGGCCGGGGCCTGCGCCCCGGCCATCAACAGTGCTGCGGCGACCGACGTGACGCCGACGGCGAGGCGGGACGGGGTACGGGAGGACTGGTCCTGCGGCATGCAGCAGCTCCGGAAGGCGCGGCGGGGAGGGGCCGGCGGCCCCTCCTCCGCTGGTGGATCACCGATGCTGAAGACGTCACCCGGAGGAGGAGCCGTCTAACGCACGCGCCGGAAGATCACCACATCGACGGTCACCGCGAGGTGGTGAAGGTCCAGGAGACGGTGGTGAGCGGATTGCCCGCAGCGTCCTTGATCGCACCGGCTCCGCCGGTGAGGGTGACGGTGAACTTGGTGTTCGCTGCGAGGGTTGAGCTCGGGTTGAGAGTGACGACCCGTGTCGAGGCGCTGTAGCTCACTCCTGCGGCGATCACGGCGCCCGTGAAAGCGTTCTTCAACGTGACCGAAGTGCCGCCCACACCAGCGACGCCTTCGCTGAAGGTGGCGGTGATGTCCCGGGTGCGACTCACCCCCGTGGCGTTGGCACTCGGAGTCCGCGCGGTCACCGTCGGTGCGATGGTGTCGGGTGCAGCTCCGGTGGTGAAGGTCCAGGACCCGGTCGCCAGTGGATTGTTGGCCATGTCCTTGATGCCCGTCGTGCCGCCGGTCAGCGTGGCCGTGAAGCGCGTGTTCGCGGCCAGGTTTGACGTCGGGTCCAGGGTTGCCTTCCGGGTGGCGGCGTCGTAGCCGACCGATGCTGCGATTGCGGCTCCGGTCGTGGCGTTCTTCAGGGAGAACGTGGCCGCGGGACCACCAGTGACCGTTCCGCGGACACCCGTGACGGGCTCGGAGAACGTCGCCGTGACGTTGTCTCCGATTCCGAATCCGGTCGCGTTGGCCGCCGGCGTCCGAGTGGCCACCGTCGGCGCGGCCGTGTCCACCGGAGGAGCCGGCGCCGCCGATCCCGGTGCAGTGGTGAAGTTCCAGGTCGCGGTCGCCAGCGGGGTGCCGGTCGCACTCTTGATACCGGATGCACCGCCGGTCAGCGTGGCCGTGTACTGCATGTTCGCCGCCAGGTCGGCCGACGGATCCAATGTGGCGGTCCGGGAGGCGGAGTCGTACTTGAACGTCGCGGCCACCGCTGCAGCCGTCACCGGCGTGCTGGGCTTGAGCGTGAATGTCGTGGCGCTGACCCCTTGCACGGCCTCGGAGAACGTCGCGGTGACGTTGTCCGTGGGCGCGATTCCGGTCGCGTTGGCCGCAGGCGTCCGGGCCGTCACGGTCGGCGCGGTGGAGCCGGTGCAGGTTGCAGGGCTGCTGACGGCCTTGCCGCTCGGGTCGGCGATCGTGCCGGACGGGAAGGTGTTGCCGCAGAAAGGCCCGGAGCCCGTCTGCTTGTTGATGATCGGGTAGGTGGCGGCACTGCTGAACGTGGTCCCCTGCGCGGTGTTGCCGCCCTTGTCGTACGTCGTCGAGTCCGACGCCAGCTTGAGGTTCCAGCTGCGGCTCTGGCTCAGCCGACTGCCGAGCACGGTGTTGTGGTCGCCGCGCAGCTCGACGTTGCTGCCCTGGTTCGCCAGAGGCTCGTCGTTCCACCCGCAATCGCTGTTCTCCAGGCGGTTGCGGTTCGCGTTCTCCTTCACCTCGAAGCATTCGGAGCCATAGGTGTTGATCGTGGAGTTGCTCACGACGATGTTGTTACTGGTGTCGTTCGCGGCGAACGGCTGGTCCGTCGACTTCGGGCTCGTGCCGATGTAGACGCCCTCCGCGTTGTGGTACTTGTACTGGTCGCCGCTGCCCGAGGCCCGCATCCCGCACCACTGGATCACGGAGTCGACGATCAGGCTGTTCGCGGCGCGATTGCGGAAGCGCACGCATTCGCCACCCGAGCCGTTGAGGAACATGTTCGAGATGGTCGTGCCGACGATGTCCGCGGAGGTGGTGGAAGCCCCGACGTAGACCAGCTTGCTGTTCACGGCCTTCGCCTGCACCGAATTCTTGAAGGCCTCGATCTGCGACAGCGAGCTGACATTCGGGTACTCGGAGCGCGCGATGTTCTGCTGCCCGTCGATCGTGAAGCCGGTGAGGGTGTAGTAGCTGTGGTCGATGCTGAACACCCGCCCTCCGAGCCCGTAGAGCACCGCCTTGTCGCGGCCCTCCTGCGGCCCCTTGACGGTGATCGGCGCCGCCGCGGTCCCAGCACGCTTGGTGATGACGGCCTCGCGGTAGGTGCCTGCGGCGAGATTGATCGTCGCTCCCGCCTGGGCCACGTCGAGGGCTTTCTGGAGAGTGGCGAACGGTGCCCCGCTGGAAGTGCCGGTGTTGGCGTTGTTCCCGACCTTCGTGTCCGGGTTGACGTAGTAGACGCTGCCCTGCGCATGCGCCGGGGTCGACCCCACGGAGACGGCTGCCAGCCCGACGACCACCAGCGCGACGACGGCGGCGAGGCGGGACGGGACACGGGCGGACAGGTCACGCGGCATGCATCAGCTCCGGAAGGCGCGGCGGAAAGCGGGTCGCAGCGATCCGCCGGCCTGCTCCGCCGGTGGATCACTCCTGCCGACGTGTCGCACAAAGGCGCCCTGCGTTAACCGGTACGCAGGGGAATCATCAACTTGAGTGACACCGCTGGCGCATCCCTGTTCGCCGTGTATCCGGGTATCCGGAGGTGATTGTCACTAGTCAGCGCGACCCGCTGACTCCATTGTCTCGAGCGGCGACCAGCTCGTCGATCTGGTTGATCGCCGACGAGGCGCCCTCGACGACGCCCATGTCCAGCACCTGCTGGAGCCCCTCGGCGGAGGCGAAGGTGCTCACATAGGTCGCGCGGGTACCGCCGTCGCGTTCGGTGAAGGTGTACTCGTTCTTCGAGACCGGCAGATCCGGATTCGGGGTGAAGTCGAGGTCGGCGAAACCGTCGTCGAAAGAGAAACCACGCGGCTCGTCGACCGAGGTGACCTGCCAGTACCCGGCGTGCTTGTCGCCCTCGGGACCGGTCATGAAGTAGTTCACGCGGCCGCCGGGCCGCAGGTCGTGGTCGACGACCGTCGCCGGGTAGCTCGGCGGCCCCCAGACCTTCTCCAGCTGGCGCGGGTCGGCGTAGACCTGCCAGATCCGCTCCACGGGGGCGGCGAACTCGGCGGTGATGGTCAGGGTCAGGTTGTCGATGTCATGGCGGACGTCGGTGACAGGCATGGTTCAGCCCTCCGGTTCGGTATCGGATGCGATGAGGTTGTCGATGCGGGCGATGCGGCCGCGCCATATCTGCTCGAGGTCGACGAGCAGGGACGCCACGGACCGCACCGCCTCCACGTCGCCGCGGGCCAACTGCTCACGACCGCTGCGGCGCTTGGTGAGCAGGCCGGCCTTCTCCAGCACGGCGACGTGCTTCTGCACCGCGGCGAAGCTCATGTCGTACTTCGCCGCGAGCGTGGAGACCGAGTGCTCGCCGGCCAGCACCCGGCGCATGATGTCGCGCCGGGTCCGGTCGGCGAGCGCGTGGAACAGGGCGTCGGCCCGGTTCTCGTCCGTCTCGGTCATGTCTCCAACATACAACCGATCGGTTGTATGTCAAGTCCGCCTCGTGAAAACACGAACGCCCAGGTCGGTGACCTGGGCGTTCGCGCGAGGTGGAGGTGCCGGGAATCGAACCCGGGTCCTCCGTTGCTTCGCGAGGGCTTCTCCGTGCGCAGTCCGCTGTGCCTCTACTCGGATCCACCGGTCATGCGGACGAGCCGGTGTGACGATCCCAGTCGCTGTTTGATGTTCCCGTCCACCCCGCGACCGGGCGGACGGGTGAGTCCCCTAGCTGATGCCGGACACCGGAGCGGGAACACCCCCGGGCCGACAGTTCTGCACTAGATCAGGCAGCGAGCGCGAGCTCAGCCTGGCTCTTAGCCAGAACGTGCTGCTTATTAGCGGCACTTGTTTTTTTGCGACGGGTGGTTAACGAGATCATCGTCGCCTTCCTCGGCACGCTTCCCCTCGATCCGCTTCCGGAGTCGAAACCGTTCACCCCCTAGCGCCGCCCCAGCGGCGACTGCACCAGGGTAACGCCTCCGGGGCGCCGGATCATCCCGGACGTCGACACAAGAGAACCCGGGCCCGTACCCAGGTCACGACTCTGGTGTCGGCCCGGCTTCCTGTGTGCCGGCGGGCTCCAGCGCCAGGAGGCGGGCCGGGGCGTCGTGCAGCACCGACCGCAGGAACGGGGCGCCCAGCCGGTCGTCGGCGGCCGCCCACGACGCGACGGCCCGGACCTGCTCGGCGTAGGCGTACGGGATGTTCGGGAAGTCGGAGCCGAACACCACCCGGTCCGCGACGTCCGCGAGCCGCGCGGCCCAGTCGGACGGCAACGGGGCGATCACCTCGGTGAACGGGGTGCCGACCATCGTCGTGTCAAGGAGGCAGGCCGGATGGCGGGCCAGGAGGTCGAGGGCGGCCCCGAAGTCGGGCATCCCCGCGTGGGCGAGCACGGCCCGCAGTCGCGGATGCGCTGCGAGGACCTCGGCGAAGACGTCGAGGCCGGTGTGCGCGCCGCGTCGCGGGCCGTGGCCGCAGTGCACGACGACCGGGACGCCCGCCTCGGCGAGCAGTCCCCAGGCCGGGGCGAGCACCGGGTCGCGGGGGTCGAACCCGCCGACCTGCACGTGCACCTTCGCGATCCGCGCCCCGGCCCCGACCGCGGCACCGAGGTAGTCCGCGACGTCCGGCTCGGGGAAGAGTGTCGCCGTTCGCACCGCGCCCGGCGTGGCGTCGGCGAAGGCGGTGACCCACCCGGTGAGCCAGCGCGCCATGCCCGGGCGGTGCGGGTAGACCAACGGCGCGAACGTCGCCACGCCGAGCTTCTCCAGGATCGCGACCCGCTCCGGCTCGGGCAGCCGGTAGTGCACCGGCCACGGCATGCCGTAGTGCTCCTGCGCCTGGTCGAAGTACCCCACACCTTCTGGAGCACGTTCTCGGGCAGGAAGTGCACGTGGACGTCGACAATCCCCGGAACGCCGAGGTCGGCGAGGTAACGCGGGACGTCCGCGTCGTACCGGGGCGGCGACGGCACCGTCACCGCATCTCCCGCACGCGCCCCTTCGCCGCGCGACCGTAGGCGCGCGAGATCTCCCGGTCCGCATCGCGCTTGGCCAGGTCCTGGCGCTTGTCGTAGTCGCGCTTGCCCCGCGCCAGCGCGAGTTCGAGCTTGACCTTGCCGTCGCGGAAGTACAGCGACAGCGGGACCAGCGTGAGCCCGCCCTCGCGGGTCTTGCCGATCAGCCGCTCGATCTCGTCGCGGTGCAGCAGCAGCTTGCGGTTGCGCCGCGGCTCGTGGTTCGTCCAGCTGCCCTGCGTGTACTCGGGGATGTGCAGGCCGCGCAGCCACACCTCGCCGTCGTCGATGGTGGCGAAGGAGTCGACGAGCGACGCGCGCCCCAGCCGCAGGCTCTTGACCTCGGTGCCCATCAGCGCGACACCGGCCTCGTATGTGTCGAGGACGCTGTAGTCGTGGCGCGCCTTGCGGTTCTGCGCGATGGTCTTCCGGCCTTGCTCCTTCACCTGTCCAGTTTACGCCGGGGCCGCGACCTCTAGAGGCGCACGTAGAGCCGCAGCGTCACGTACCCCGTCACCGCGGCAACGCCCGCGCCGATCATCAGCAGGATCGGTGAGACCCACAGGATGTCGGCCACCTCGATCGGCGGGATCACGCCGTTGCTGACGATGCCCGACAGCAGGTCGTCGATGAACAGGAACTTGCCGGCCAGCAGCCCCAACGACGCGATCGCCGCGCCGACGATCCCGGTGACCACGGCCTCGATGAGGAACGGGAACTGGGTGTACCAGCGCGTCGCCCCCACCAGCCGCATCACGCCGACCTCCACCCGCCGCGTGAACGCCGAGACCTGCACGGTGTTCGAGATCAGCAACAGTGCCGCGACGGCCTGGACGAGGGCGACGGCGAAGGTCAGGTTCCGCACACCGGAGAGGAAGTCGAAGAGCTTGGCGACGACGTCGCGCTGGTCGATGACGTTGCGGACGCCGACCTGGTCGGTCATCGCCTCGCGGACGGCCTGTGCGCCGGCCTCGGGGTCGTTCAGCTTCACCCGCAGCGTCGCGGGCAGCGACTGCGGGCGGACCACCTCGGCCAGCGACTGCCCCTTGAACAGCTGCAGGTAGCGCTCGTAGGCCTGCTGCTGGCTCTCGAAGCGCACCGACGCCACGAGCGGGGAGTTCTCCAACGTCGCCTTCAGGCCGGAGCAGACCGGCTGGCTGCAGTCGGTGTCGGCGACGGAGACGTCGGCGGTCAGCGCGACCTGTACCTCGACGCGGTC
The DNA here is from genome assembly GCF_031845345.1 of Pseudonocardia charpentierae. Lineage (NCBI taxonomy): Bacteria > Bacillati > Actinomycetota > Actinomycetes > Pseudonocardiales > Pseudonocardiaceae > Pseudonocardia > Pseudonocardia charpentierae. The sequence continues at coordinate 41,577 of NZ_JAVREJ010000014.1, forward strand.
GCTGTAGAGCTGCTCGGTGCGGTCGATCGTGCGCACGGCGAGCAGGCCGGTGCCGACCAGCGCGAGCGAGATCGCCGTGGTCAGGACCATGGCGACGGTCATCGTGACGTTGCGGCGCAGGCCGGTGACGACCTCGCGGACGACGAAGTCGGTTCTCATGGCGCCTCCGCGGAGAGAAGTACGTCGGCGGTGCGCACTAGCGGCCCACTCCGTAGACACCCCGCACGTCGTCGCGGACGAGCTTGCCCATGCTCAGCTCCACCACGCGCCGGCGCATCGAGTCGACGATCGAGTGGTCGTGGGTGGCCATGAGGACGGTCGTGCCCGTGCGGTTGATCCGCTCGAGCAGCAGCATGATGTCCTGGCTCGTGTCGGGGTCGAGGTTCCCGGTGGGCTCGTCGGCCAGCAGCACCATCGGCCGGTTGGCGAAGGCCCGGGCGATCGCGACCCGCTGCTGCTCGCCGCCGGAGAGCTCGTGCGGCATCCGCTCGGCCTTGCCGTCGAGGCCCACGAGCTCCAGCACCTCGGGGACGATCTTGCGGACCGTCTGGGGCGGCTTGCCGATCACCTCGAGGGCGAACGCGACGTTGCCCCCGACGGTCTTGTTCGGCAGCAGCCGGAAGTCCTGGAAGACGCAGCCGATCCGCTGGCGGAGCCGCGGGACGCGGCGGCGGGGCAGCTTCGCGACGTCGAGGTCCGCGACCATGATCGTGCCCTTGGTCGGGACGTCTTCACGCAGCAACAGCCGCAGGAACGTCGACTTGCCCGAGCCCGACGGCCCGATGAGGAAGACGAACTCCCCCCGCTCGATGTCGACCGACACGCGGTCGAGCGCCGGGCGCGTCGACGTCTTGTACATCTTGGTGACGCGTTCCAGGCGGATCACGGAGGCGCAGCCTAGCGAGGCCCCGTGACCGGACCGTCATTGGCTGCGGCGCCACCGGATTCCGGCCTCGATGAAGCCGTCGATCTCACCGTCCAGCACCGCGGACGGGTTGCCGACCTCGAACTCCGTCCGCAGGTCCTTGACCATCTGGTACGGGTGCAGCACGTACGAGCGCATCTGGTTGCCCCACGACGAGCCGGTGTCCTTGAGGGCGTCCATCCGGGCCTGCTCCTCCTGACGGCGGCGCTCCAGGAGCTTGGCCTGCAGCACCATCATCGCCGAGGCCTTGTTCTGCAGCTGGCTGCGCTCGTTCTGGCAGGACACGACGATGCCGGTGGGCAGGTGCGTCAGCCGCACCGCGGAGTCGGTGGTGTTCACGCCCTGGCCGCCCGGCCCCGAGGAGCGGTAGACGTCGACGCGCAGGTCCTTCTCGTCGATGTCGACGTGGTCGCTGGTCTCCACGACCGGTGCCACCTCGACGCCGGCGAACGACGTCTGCCTGCGGCCCTGGTTGTCGAACGGCGAGATCCGCACCAGCCGGTGGGTGCCCTGCTCGACGGACAGCGTCCCGTACGCGAACGGCGCGTGGACCTGGAACGTGGCCGACTTGATGCCGGCCTCTTCGGCGTAGGAGGTGTCGTAGACGTCGATGCCGTAGCCGTGCCGCTCGGCCCAGCGCAGGTACATGCGCATGAGCATCTCGGCGAAGTCGGCGGCGTCCACCCCGCCGGCCTCGGAGCGGATCGTCACGAGCGCCTCGCGGGCGTCGTACTCACCCGAGAGCAGCGTGCGGACCTCGAGGCTCTCGATGTCCTGGTGCAGCTTGGCCCGCTCGGCGTCGGCGTCGGCGAGCGACCCCTCGTCGCCCTCCTCCTCGGCGAGCTCGTAGAGCACCGGCAGGTCGTCGAGGCGGCGGCGCAGCTCCTCGACGCGGCGCAGGTCGCCCTGCGCGTGCGACAGCCGGCTGTTGACCTTCTGGGCGGCATCGGGGTCGTTCCACAGGTCCGGGCGTCCGGCCTGCTCGGACAGGTCCGCGATCTCGGCGCGCAGCGCGGGCAGGTCCGTGACCGCCTCGATGCTCTCCAGCGTGGCGGAGAGGTCCTTCAGCTCGGCTGCGACGTCGGGGTTCACAACTGCCCAGACTACGCGTGGAGCCGGCAGCCTCAGTCGAGCGGGATCGCGTCCAGCAGCTTGACCATGGCCCGGTTGTGGGCGACCGCGAAGTCGGCGACGGCTCGGCGGTACGGGTCGTCCTCGTTGCGCGCGGCGGCCCGGGCGGACGCGAGCCGGGCGCCGAACGTCTCGCGGCTGCACCGGACGAGCTCTACGCGCTGCTCCACCGGGAGCTGGCGTCCGTGCAGCAACCGGAGCACGAGGGGGCTGCGCAGGGAGTCGGCCCCGCCGCCCGACGCCAGCCACGCCGCGAAGGCGCGCCGTCCCGCCGCCGTGAGCACGTACTGCTGGGACGCCCGCGGACCCTGCTCACCCAGCTTGAGCAGCCCGGACTCGGCCAGCGCGGGAAGCTCGCGGTAGACCTGACTGCGGGTGACGGAGAAGAAGGCGCCGAACCTGCCGTCGGCGGCCGAGACGAGCTGGCCACCGGTCATCGGCTCGTCGTGCAACAGGCCGAGCAGAGCGGCTGCGGTGGCGTTGACAGATGGCGCTCTCCCCCGCGGCGTCATTCCGTAACGGTGACACGGGTCGGCGTCCGCCGCGCGCCGACGGATCCACAGTGGCCGACTGCGTCCACTGTGGACGAACTCCGTCACCGGCCGACGAGGCGCTCCCGGAGCCGGTCCAGCACGGCGTCGTCCAGGCCGTTCGCGCGCAGCCAGCCGGCGGGGCCGTCGCGACCGTCGCGGCCGTGCTCGTCGTCCAGCCGGGCCAGGACCGTGGCGATGACCTCGGCCCGCGGGAGGTGCGGGGTGAGGTCGTCGGGCATCTCCCGGCCGGCCGCGGTGGTCCACCGCCGGAACATCGTCTCGACATGCTGGGCGGAGAGCGCGTAGTCGGCGATCACGGCCTCGCGTTCCACCCCGACGGCGTCGAGCACGAGCGCGAGGAGCACGCCCGTCCGGTCCTTCCCCGCCGCGCAGTGCACGAGAGCCGGACCGGCGTCGGGCCCACCCAGGAGGCGGACCGCCTGTACGACGTTCTCCGTGCGGTCGACGAGGTAGCCGAGGTAGGCGCGCAGCAGCGGGTCCGTCTGGTCGCCGGTCTCGGGCAGCGCCTCGCCGTCTTCGGGGATGAAGCTCAGCGCGACGGTCTCGACACCCGCGTCGGCCACCGCCGTCGGGCCGTCGCGGTCGATCTCGCGCGCGGTCCGCAGATCGATCACCAGCCGCAGGCCGAGTACGTCGACGAGGTGGGCGACGTCGGCGTCGGTGACGTAGCGGAGATTGGCGCTGCGGAACAGTTGCCCGAACCGGGTGCGGCCGCCGTCGCGCAGGGGCAGGCCCCCGGCGTCACGGACGTTGTCGAGCCCGTCGAACCGCAACCAGCGGTCCGGCTCGGATTCCTGCACAGCGTCCTGCACGGCGTCCACGGTCTCCTGCACAGCGTCACCCACTGCACGACCCTAACCCGGCCCGGCACCGTCCGGCCCGCCTTCGAGACCGGGCAGCGGTTGCACAGCGTGACGATGCGCACGGCGGCTCCGCGACCAGCACGAAGACCACCGATCGCGCCCGACGACCGTTCATCGCCGCTCAGGCGTAATCATGCGCCACCGCGGAGATCGGATGAGCGGCGAGTGCATTGCGCCGAATGACGTAACAGGAGCTTGTCCGGGCGCCCACCGCTTCCCTACAGTTGCACCGAGCGTCACGACCCGATCACGTGCACGACGGAGCCGGACTCCCCACCGGCTCCCCGGGCCTCCCCAACCGGTGGGCACGTGGACGGGTCGCTCCCCCGCGCTGAAAGGGCACATCCGTGGCTGGTCACCGCACTCCGAGAGGCCGGACGCAACCGGCCGTCCCGGTCCGCGACCGGGCCTCGCACCGGGCGCCGTCCGACGGTCACCGCCGCGTCCAGGTCGTGGCCACGGCTGCGACGCTCGGCGCGGTCGCCGCGGGCGCGGTCACCGCCCTCCTGCCCGGGTCGTCGGCCTCGGCGGACCCGGCCCCCGCTGCGGCGGCCGCCGACGCGGCGCCCCACTCCGTCCTCGCGGCGAGCGCCGGTGTGCTGCAGCCGGCGGAGCGCATCCGGACGTTGGCGGAGGCCGCCCCGATGCTGCCGGTCGCCTACTCGATCGACGACGAGGCGGCCGAGCAACGGGTTGCGTCGGTGCAGAAGGCGAGCCGGCTCGCGGACCAGCTCGCCGCCCTGCACGCGCAGCAGGCCCGCACCCAGTCGCAGATCCGGGCGGGCGGGCTGGACGGCTGGATCGCCGAGGCCCTGCAGGTGATGGGCATGCCGCAGAGCCTGGCCTCCGGCGTCAAGAAGATCATCCTGGCCGAGTCGGGCGGCAACCCGCACGCGGTCAACACCTGGGACAGCAACGCGGTGCGGGGTACTCCGTCGCGCGGGTTGATGCAGACGATCCCGTCGACGTTCCGCGCCTACGTGCACCCCCAGCTCGCCGGTCGGCCGATCACCGACCCGGTCGCGAACATCACGGCCGGCGTCCGCTACATGGTCGACCGGTACGGGATGAAGACCGTCGTGGCCGGCGGGCGCAGCAACGGCGCCGGGGGCTACCTGGGCTACTGACGCCCGCATCGCACGCCACGGTCAGAGCACCGTGGGCGGGGTCACGGGGGTTCCGGGCGGCGGTGGGTCCGCGTCGCGGGGGTCGGGGGCCTCGGCATCCGCGTCGTCGAGCGCGCTCATGGCGCGCAGCTGCGCGAAGGTCGCCCACGCCACGGCCACCATCGGCACCGCGACGACCGCCCCGATGATCCCCGCCAGCACGGTCCCCGACGCCACGGACACCGCGACGACGACCGGGTGCAGCTTCACCGCCCGGCTCATGATGAACGGGTGCAGGACGTGGCCCTCGATCTGCCCGATCACCACGATCAGCACGAGCACGGCCAGCGCGGTGAGCGGGCCGCGGCCGGCCAGAGCCACGAGCGTCGCGATCCACAGTGCGATCGGGGCACCGATGAGCGGGATGAAGGCGCCGAGCAGCACGAGCAGCGTCAGCGGCAGCGCGAGGGGCACCTTGAGCAGGAACAACGCGATCCCGACGAGCGTCGCGTTCGACACCGCGACGATGACGACGCCCCGGGTGTAGCCGGCGAAGGCCGTCCAGCCCGCCCGCCCGGCGGCGTCCCAGCGCGTGCGGCGCACCGGCAGCTGGCCGAGCACCCAGCTCCACAGCCGCTCGCCGGAGTGCAGGAAGAACAGAGAGCAGAACACCGCCAGCGCGAGGCCTGCGAACAGTTCCGCGACGACGCTCGCCTCGCCGGCGGCCTGCGCCGCGAGCCGGCCGCGGTTCTCCGCGAGCCACGCCAGGCCCTGGGTCGTCCAGCGGTTCAGCTCGCCCGCAGGAAGCCGCAGAGGCGGCCCGGACAGCAGTACCTCGATCTCCCGGATGCCCGTCGCGAACTGGCCGATGAGTCGCCCGAACTGCCCGACCGCCTGCGTCGCGACGAAGGTGACCACGCCCCCCACGACGACGATCGCCTGGATGATCGCGATCGCGACGGCCCCGCCGCGGGGTACCCGCCTCGCGAGCAGGTCGGTCAGCGGACGCAGCAGCGCGGTGATCAGCAGCCCGACGAACACCGAGATGGCGACGAAGTGCAGCCGCCCCAGCGCGACGAACACGAGGTAGACGGCGACGGCCACGGCCACCGACCGCCATGCGTAGCCGGCGGCGACCCGCAGCCCGTAGCGGACGGCCTCGTCGGGGTCCGGTCGCTCCGGTCCGCGACGCTCCGACGGCCGGGCGGCACCGTTCGCGACCACAGCCCGGCGCGGCGCCACCGGACCGGACGCGGGCGGGACGGAGCCGCGCAGGCGTAGGCGTGTCAACGGCCGCCTGCGGCCCGGGCCGGGCCGAAGACCCGTCATCGCACGCCCCCGCATCCCGCTCGTCCGGCTGTCGCCCACCGCCCCGGCCGCTCGGGTCCGCGTCGGCTCGGCGACTGGCAGTGTCGCACTCATCCCCCTCGTCGGCGTGCGCCGTCGGGCTCATACTCCGATCCATGACCGGATCGCGGGAGACCTGGCGTGCCGACGTCGGCGAGCGGAACGCGCGGTGGCTGGCGACCGAGTGCCGCACCGCCCGGCTGGCCTCGGAGTACCGGCCGCGCGATCTGGGTGGCGGGCTCCTGGAGGTCGGCGTGCTCGCGCTGGGGGCGCTGCGGGAGCTGGGCGAGGAGGAGGACGGGTACATCACCGACGACGGCGACGGCCTGCGGATCTGGGTGGGCGACGACGCGTACGAGCTCGAACTCGCCGCTCACCGCCCGTAACCGTGGCGCAGGCCGGGGATTGCAGCAAAGCCACTTTCCTGCAATCGGACCGCAGCAAAGTGGCTTTGCTGACTTCGCGGGCATCACCACCCGTAACCGTCGAGCACCGCCTCGATCGGCCGCACGTACCGCTCGCCGAAATGCCGCACGTTCACCAGCAGCTTGTGCAGCTGCAGGGCCGGCCGGCGCTGCGGGTAGCCCGGGTCCGGCGGCCACTCCTCGCGGTACGCGTCGTGGAACTCCGCCGGCAGGTCGGCCCGGTCCATGAACGCCAACTCCAGCTCGCGGTCGACGTAGGCCACGGCGGGGTCGACGAGCCAGCGCCCGCCGACCACGTTGCCCGTCCACAGGTCCCCGTGCGTCAGCGACGCGGGCGGTCGGGCGGGCAGCAGCGCAGGCAGCGGGCCGGCGCAGGCGCGCTCGAGACGCCGCCGTAGCGCGTCGGGGACGGCGGGGTCGGCCAGGTGCACCCGCACCCGGTTCTCGACGAAGAAGTTCGGCCAGTCGTCGTGCCACCCGTTGTGCTGGGTGATCCGGCCACCGGAGTTGTCGCGGTGCCAGCCGAAGCGCGGGCCGGTGACCCGGTGCAGCCGGGCGACGGTACGGCCGAGCCCGGCCCAGTCGGGCGTGCCGTCCACGCGCTCGAGCATGAGCAGGTCGTCGGTCGCGGCCAGTACCTGCGGGACCGGCGCACCGGCTGCGGCCAGTGCCGCGAGCCCGTCGGCCTCGACCTCGGCCGGGTAGGGGCAGCGCTTGACCACCACCTGGCGCCCGTCGGCGAGCGTCCCGCCGAGCACGGTGCAGACGAGGCCGCCGGGCAGCGGTTCGGCGCGGACGAGCGGGGGAAGCTGCGCCGGCCAGCCGGGAATCTCCACGAGCGCAGCCTGCCGCGCGGAGCCCGCGGCCGCGCGCCCCACGACGCCTGCAAGGCCACCTTCCTGTCACCACGCGTCTGGAAGGCCACCTTGCTGACACCCCGCGCCCGGCCGACCCCGGTTGCACCGCCCCGACGGCGGCGGACATTCTGGCCCGAGGGCGGATCCGGGAGGATGAGGGCGTGGAGTCGCCGTTCGTCGGGCACAGCGAGATGGCGCGGCGCATGCGCGAGGTCGACTGGGCCGGCACAACCCTTGGGCCGCCGCAGCGCTGGCCCGCGTCGTTGCGCACGGCCGTCGAACTGCTGCTGCGCTCGCAGCTGCCCATGTACGTCGCGGCCGGTCCCCGGTGGGCGCTGCTCTACAACGACGCCTACGCCCCGTTGCTCGGCGACCGGCACCCCGACGCCCTGGCCGCGCCGTTCGCGACGACCTGGCCCGAGCTGTGGCCGGGGCTGCAGCCCGCGCTGGCAGACGCGCTCGCGGGCAAGGCGGTCTTCCAGGAGGACATGCCGATGCTGCTGGCCCGGCGGGACCGGCCGGAGGAGGCGTGGTTCACCTACTCGTTGAGCGCGCTCGGCGCCGACGAGTCGGGCGCCGAGGGTGTGTTCTGCGCCTGCACGGAGACCACCGGCCGCGTCATCGGCGAACGGCGGCTGCGCGCTCTGAGCGAGCTCGCCCGGCTCGGCGACGCCACGGACGTGCAGGCGGCCGGCACCGCCGCCGTCGACGTCCTGTCGCGCTACCGCGCCGACGTCCCGCCGCCCTGCTCTACCTGCTCGACGGCCACGGCGGCGGTGCACGGCTCGTGGCCGCGCAGGGCGTCGAGCCGGGCGAGCCGCTGGCCCCGGCGACGGTCGGCCACGACGACCTCTGGGCGGCGTCCTTCCGGGAGGTGGCGACGACCGGGCTCAGCACCGTCGTCTCCGGTCTGGCCGGCGCCCTGCCTGACGGGCGGCTCCCCGGCGGCGGTCCGCTGCGCCCCGGGCTTCTCGGCGGCGAGCGGCACGACGAGGCGCCGTTCGACGAGGCCGTCGCCCTGCCGGTCCGGATCGGCGCGGACCGGGCGGCGGGAGTGCTCATCACCGGCGTCAGCGCCTACCTGGCGCTGGACGACGACTACCGCACGTTCCTCGAGCTGGTCGGCGTCCACGTCTCCACGGCCGCCACTGCCGCGGACGCGTTCGCCACGCAGCAGCGGCGTGCCGAGCACCTGAGCGACGTGGACCGGGTCAAGACGGCCTTCTTCGCCGGCATCAGCGACGAGTTCCGCACGCCGCTGTCGCTGGTGCTCGGCCCGCTCGCCGAGCTGCGCGAGGCCGCCGCGCCCGGCTCGGCGCTCCGTCGGGACCTCGAGCTCGTGCAGCGCAACGCCGAACGCCTGCGGCACATGGTCGACCGGTTGCTGGAGCTGTCGCGGCTCTACGCGGGGCAGGTCGACCCGCACGTCGAACCGGTCGACCTCACGGCCCTCACCGCGGGCCTGGCCGGGATGTTCCGGTCCGCGGTGGAGCACGCCGGACTGGCGCTGGACCTCGACTGCCACGACCTGGGCGAGCCCGCGTTCGTCGACCGGGGGATGTGGGAGCAGGTGGTGCTCACGCTGCTCGCCCACGCCGTCGCCGTCTCCTCCGTCGGACGGATCACGGTCACGCTGGGGCGGGAGGGTGACTCCGCGGTGCTGCGGATCGCCAACCCCGCCGCGGCCGGGGTGCAGCCCGACGACGGCGGGATCGGGCCGGCCCTCGTCGCAGAGCTGGTGGGTCTCCTCCGCGGCTCGGTGAGCACGGACCGGACGGCGTCCGGTCTCGCCGTGGCGGTCGCCGTCCCGCTCGGACGTGCTCACGTACCGTCCGGCATCCCCGATGCCGCCCCGCCGGGCGACGACGACGAGCTGCGCGAGGAGTACGTCGCGGAGGCGTTGTGGTGGCTGCGCGACTCCGACGCGGGCGACCCACAGCCGGTCATCCCGACCGTCGACCCCGGCGCGGGCCGGATCCTGGTGGTCGACGACCACGCCGACATGCGCGCCTATCTCGTGCGCCTCCTCAGTCGTACGCATCGCGTCGACACCGCCGCGGACGGAACGGCCGCACTCGCAGCGGCGGTGGCCGACCCGCCGGAGCTCGTCCTCGCCGACGTCTCCCTGCCCGGACTGAGCGGCCTCGAACTGCTCACGGCACTACGCGGCGACCCGCGCACCTCGCTCGTCCCGGTGGTGCTGATGTCGGGACGGGCCGGGCCCGAGGCGGCCGTCGAGGGGCTGGGCGCCGGTGCCGACGACTACCTGGTCACGCCATTCTCCGCCCGCGAGCTGCGGGCACGCGTCGACGGCCGGGTCGCGCTCGGCCGCGCACGCCGCGAGGCCGAGCGCCGCTTTCGGGCGATGGCCGACTCGACCCCGGCACTGATCTGGGCGGACGGGCCGGGCGGCAGGCGGCTCTTCGTCAACCGCGGCTGGTCGGAGTTCACCGGCGCCGAGCCCGACGCCGACCTGGGACTGGCCTGGCAGGACCGCATCCACCCGGCGGACCGCGCGCACTACGCCAGGGTGCGTGCGGCGGCGGACGGCGGCCCGTTCGAGGTCGAGTACCGGCTGCGTGCCGCCAACGGCCACCACCGGTGGGTGCTCGACCGCGGGGCGCCGGCCGAGGGATACGTCGGCGGCTACGTCGGAGGGTGCCTGGACATCGACAGCCGGGTCGGCGAGCGGGAGCGGCAGCGGCTGCTGGCGGTGGTCGGCGCCGCGCTGGACCGCGAGACGACGCTCACCGGGCGGCGCCAGATGCTCGTCCGCACGCTCGTCGACGAAGGCCTGGTCGACATGGCGCGCTTCGTCGAGATCGACGACGGCCGGGCGACCGACGGGCGTGCCATCGCCGCGCACACGCCTGAGCAGGAGGCGACACTCCACCGGCTCGACGTCAGCTGGATGCAGGTCAGGTCCATGGACGTCGGCGAGGTTCGGCAGTACACGATCGACGAGGCCTTCATCCAGGCCAGCAGCACGGACGACCGGCAGCGGGAGCTGCGGCGCAGCATGGACTTCGCGACGATTGCGCTCGTCCCGCTCGCCGCGCGCGGGCAGACCTCGGGGCTGCTCGCCGTCGGCCGGACCCGCGGCTCCGCCCCGTTCGACGACGGCGACATCGCGCTGCTCGCCGATCTCGCCGAGCGCGCGGCGACCGCGCTGGACAACGCGCTGCTGCTGGAGCGGGAGCAGGCCAACCGGGCCCGGCTGGAGGTCCTCCAGCGGGCGACCGCCGCACTGTCCGCCGCCGCGACCCCACAGCAGGTCGCCGCGGCCGCTGCCGAGCAGTTCGCGGGGCTGGCCCGGGCCACTGCGGTGGTGCTGTGGCGGCTGTCCGGCACGGGCGACGACGCGGTGCTCGAGCCGGCCGACGCCGCGACCTCCCTCACCGAGCCACGGCCCATACCGGTCACCGCCCCGGACGCGCCCGCCGAAGCCGCCCGCACGCGCAGCCCGGTGTGGGCGGAGCCCGGCAGCGACGCCGTCGACTGCGTCCCGCTGGTCGCGGCGGGCATGTGCCTCGGCGTCGTCGGGCTCGGCGGGCATCCCCGCGACGTGCGTACGGGTGCAGCACGCGCGGCGCTGACCGTTCTGGCCAAGCTGTGCGCACAGGCGCTGCAGCGCGCCGGCCTGCTGGCCGCGGAGAGCGCCGCGCGGCGGACCGCGGAGGAGTTCGGCGAGGTCGTCGGGGCGCTGTCCGGCGCGACCCGCCTCGTCGACGTCGCCGAGGTCGTCCTGGACCACACCGCCCGGCTGGGCGCGAGCTCCGCCGCGGTGCTGCTGCGCTCCGGGGAGCACCTCGACGTGCTCGCCGCCCGGGGCGCGGACGCGATGCCCGCGGCGGTCCGGCGGCTGCCGCTCGACGACCCGGACCCCGCCGCGCACGCGGCCCGCACGGGCGAGCCCCTCTGGGAGAGCACCGGGCGCGACGGCGGTGGTCCCGATGCCGGCGCGCTCGTCGCCGTGCCCCTCGTCCTGGGCGGCCCCACCCGCCCCCTGGGCGCGATCGTGCTGCGCTTCCCGGGCGGGCGCCCGACCTTCTCGGCACAGGAGCGGGCCGCCGTGCTCACGCTGGCCGGGCAGTGCGCTCAGGCGCTGGACCGGGCGCGGCTGCACCAGGCCGAGCACGAGGTGGCCGACGTCCTGCAGCGCAGCCTGCTCCCGCCGGAGCTGCCGGAGCTGCCCCGGCTCGGCGTCGCCGCCCGCTACCTGCCCAGCGCCGTGGGGGTCGCCGCCGGCGGCGACTGGTACGACCTGCTGCCGATCGACGACCACCGCGTCGCCGTGGTGGTCGGCGACGTCGTCGGGCACGGGGCGACCGCGGCGGCGGTGATGGGCCAGCTCCGCAGCGCGCTGGCCGCGTACCTGCTCGACGGCCACACCCCCGCCGCCGCGCTGGAGCGGCTCGACCGCTTCGCGCGCCGGGTCCCGGGATCCGCCGGCAGTACCTGCGTCTGCCTGGTCGTCGACTGCGCGGACGGCGCACTGTGCTGGGCGAGGGCCGGGCACCCGCCCGTGCTGCTGCTCGAGCCTGGGGGCCCGCGTTACCTCGACGAGGGCGGCGGCACGGTGCTCGGGGTCACCGGTCGGCCGCCGTACCGGCAGGCCCAGGCCGTCATCGCCCCGGGCAGTTCGGTGCTGCTCTACACCGACGGGCTCGTCGAGCGGCGCGGCGAGGTCCTCGACGACGGCCTGGAGCGGCTCGCCCGGGCCGCGGCGGGCGTCCGCGACCTCGCCCCCGACGAGTTGGTCAGCACAGTCGTCGACACCGCACTCGCCGACGGAGCGCTCGGCGACGCCGCCCAGCCCGACGACATCGCCGTCGTCGCCGTCCGGCTGATGCCCGGACCACTGCACGAGGTGCTGCCCGCCGAGCCCCGGCAGTTGCGCGTGATGCGCCGCGCCGTCGAGAAGTGGGCCGCGGCGGTGGGGCTGCCGGAGGAGGTGCTCGACGACCTGCAGTACGCGCTGGGCGAGGCCGCGGCGAACGCCGTCGAGCACGCCTACGGCAGCACCGGCGCGGGCGAGTTCCGCTACACGCTCGACCGCCGTCCCGGACCGGACGGCGGCGTCGCCGTCGAGGTGCGCGACTCCGGCAGCTGGCGCCCGGTCCCCACCGACGCCGGGCACCGCGGGCGGGGAGTACAGGTGCTCCACGCCGTCGGGAAGGACGTGCGCATCGTGGCGGGCGACGACGGCACGACCGTGACGTTCCGGGTCCCGGTGCCGACGGCCGTCGCTCCGCATCGGCCCCGCGCTGTGGGGCCCGTCCAGCCCGGCGGCACGACGTCCGTCGCCACCGTGCCGGGTACGGATCCGCCGGTGCTCCGGGTGACCGGCGATCTCGACCTGGACGGCGTGGCCGCTGTGCGCCCGGCGCTGCTCGATGCGCTCGTGCCCGGCGGGGTCGTCGTCGACCTGCACCCGACGGGTTACGTGAGCAGCGCGGGGGTGGCGCTGCTCGTGGAACTGGCGACGCGGGCACGCGAGCAGGGTGTACCGCTCGCGCTGCGGATCAGCGCGGGGTCGCGGGTGGCGCGGGTTCTGGAGCTGACGGGGCTGCGGTCCTCGCTGCCGGTCGAGGTCTGCTGACCGGATCTTCGGCGAGCCGCGCCCGGTGTCGCTGCCAGATCCGGGCCACGACGTCCGCGCGCACCTGTTCCGGCGGCGCGGCCGCGTCGACGACCTCGGCACCCAGCCGCGGTACCAGCGCGAGGAACCCCTGCCGGACGGCCTCCAGCCGCTCGGGGGTCGACTCGCCCTTGCGGGCGAACGCGACCTCACCGGGCAGGTCGAGCACCAGCACGAGGTCCGGGCGCGGGGCGAGGTGGGCCAGGACCCAGAAGTAGGGCCGCTTGAGCAGGGGCCAGGAGCCCGTGACCGGCAGGAGCGCGTCGTAGGTGTACCGGTCGAACACGACCACCCGCCCGCGGGCGACGTGCACGGCCCCGCACAGGACGCGCCACCACACCCGGAACGGGCGGACGAGGATCGCGCGGACGGCGTCGAGACGGGTGTAGCCGGGTTGTCCTGCGCCCTGCCACATGCCCATGTAGATCTGCCGGATCGCCAGCGGGTAGGCCGTCGCGAGGCCGGCGAGCAGCGTCGACTTGCCCACGCCGTCGGGGCCGAGCAGGGCGACGGTCACGCCGCGCGAGGTGGCGCAGGTGCGCCCGGGCGCCCCGCCGGAGTCGAGGCGGACCCGCAGCCAGCGCGGTCCGTCCGGGGCCAGGTGGCCCGTTCCGGATCCGAGCGGGGCGAAGCCGCAGCGGTCGAGGGCGTCAACGGTGACATCGGCGTCCGCGGGCGCCACGTGCAGCGTCACGTCGTCGATCTGCGGGCCGGACTCCTCGTGCACGACCGACCAGGCGACCCCGGCCTCGTCGAGGACGCTGCCGAGGCGCTGCAGCAACGGCGTCAGCACCCCGGCAACCTACCGATCAGCTCGCGTGGACCTCGATGGCGTCGCGGACCCGCAGCGTCGCCGCCGCTGCCTGCGCCAGGTCCTGCTGGAAGACCATGTTCATGCCGAACGCGCCGTCGACGGTCCACATGCACGTGGTCATCGGCGTCTGCTGCGCGCAGCGCATCGTGCCTCCGAGCGGGCCGGCCGGCTGGTCGACGAACTCGAGCCCCTGGGCGCCCAGCGACTGCTGGAAGCCGGCGGCCATGCCCGTGAGCACCAGATCCGGGTCACCGGACGTCGTCGTGCCGGCGACGACCACGAACGCGGGCGGCTGCCCGGGGTCGCCGTACATGCCCACGACCGGGTTCGGCGTCACCGCCGCCAGTTGCTGCTTCGCCGCGTCGACCAGCTGCCGGGAGTACTCGTCGTCGATCTGCGGATGCCCGTCGACGACCGGCGGCAACGACATGGTCACCACCTGGGCGGCCGGTGACGCGACGGACGGGGCCCCGCCCGGGACGGTGCCGTTGCCCGTCAGCAGGAGGAGCGCCCCGCCGAGGAGCCCGCCCATCAGGATCCCGACCAGGGCGTAGACCAGGATCCTGCCGGCGGAGGGGCGGGTGCGGGGTCGCGAAGCGGTCGCCGGAGCGATCGGTGCCGGCGGGAACGGCCGGGCCGGCTGCGCCCAAGCGGACGGGTGCGCCTGCTGGGGCGGGTAGGGCTGGTAGGCCTGCTGGTAAGCCGGGTACGGCGGCTGCGCCCCCGAGGCCGGGTCCGGGAACTGCCGACCAGCGGGGGCCGCGGGCCAGGCCCACTGCTGGGTCGGGCCGCCGAAGGGTCCATTCACGTTCTCGGGCCGGGTCATCTGCAGCTCCCTGCGCTGGATGCTTCGTTGTGCATCGAGCGTGGCAACCGCAGACCCCGGACGACATGAGGCAGACCCGCGGCCTGCACTCCTGCGCCCTACCTCGCGAGGTAGGGCAGGCCCCCGGCAGTGCCGACCACGCACCCTGCGCGGGGTACTACCGGACAACGCGAAACGGCCCCCGGGAGGATCTCCCGAGGGCCGTTTAGGCTGGTAGCGGGGGTAGGATTCGAACCTACGACCTCTGGGTTATGAGTCGGGAGCAGCACGGCGCACGGCGTCTCATAGGTGCCGCTGATGTCCCTCCGACCTGCCGCGCGAGCCTGCAGTCGTCTCACCAGGACACGCCCGGATCGAGCGATGCCGCAGCTTCGTGGTCACAGATCTGGTCACAACGCCGAGTACCCGTAGCGCCTTGTTGCGCCACTGCCATCTCGTCGGCCTGGTGCCACCAACGACACGGCCCAGGACAACCAGCAACTAGATGGTCTCGGCGAACGCCTGCATCGGGGCACCGGTGGTAGCACGGACGACGAGGTGGGGTGGGATCACCACCTCCCGTTCAGCCGCGGTTGTCCCGTCGAGCCGGCCGACGGCGCGAGCGACGGCTTGGGCGGTGAGCTGCTCGGTGTCTTGGGCCACCGTGGTCAGAGCGATGTGGGAAAGACGGGCAAGGCGGTCGTCGTCGAACCCGATGACGGACATGTCACGCGGCACGGACAGCCCCGCGCCGTGGAGAACATCCAGGACACCTGTGGCGCAGCGGTCGTTGAAGACCGTGACGGCTGTAGGCCGCTGCCTCAATGCGAGAAGGGCGCGTGCAGCGGTGGCACCGTCGTCCTCGGTGAGGCCGCCCGGAAGGACGACGGCGGTGTCGGCGAGGCCGTGCCGGTCGAGCGCCTCGCGGTAGCCACGCCGCCGTTCAGCCGTGCCGGGCGCGCGACCGCCGTCGATATGGGCGATTCGGCTGTGCCCGAGTGCGACGAGGTGATCGACAGCTTGGTGCATGCCCAGGGCGTCAGCGGTGCGGACGACGTCGAGGGCACGGTGGCGCACGGCCCGGGCGACGACGACAACCGGCAGCCGCGTGGTGAGCTCAGCCAAGTAGGACGTCGGCGAGTGAGGACCGAGCAGGATGAGCGCCTCGCAGCGGTCCTGCAGCAGACTCGCCACGGCACGGCCCTCGTCACGGCCCGGAGTGACGGCACTGAGAGCCAGCTCGTAGCCCGCCTCCTCAGCCGCCGTGTACAGGCCCGTGAGCAGATCGCCGTGGAAGGGGTGCTGGACTCCGAACGTGACGCCGATCAACCGGCTGTTGCTGCTGCGCAAAAGCCGGGCACGGCTGTCGGGACGATAGCCCAGCTCGTCGGCGGCCTCCATTACCCGGCGCCGTGAGTCCGCGCTGGCTCCGGGCACGCCTCGCATCACGATCGACACCAGCGCGACCGATACCCCTGCCCGAGCTGCGACGTCTGCCAGCGTTGGCCGCCGCGGCCGATTCGGGCGCTCTGCTTCTGTCACGTCGACACAGTACCCCCTGATCATAGAACGTTCTAGGGCTGAAGCCTTGACCCGACGCACAACGAGCCTTACCCTACCCCTAGAACGTTCTAGGTCAATCGGGCGACTCGATGGCCCTGATGATCTGAGCGCCGTGCACCCAAAGTCGAAGCCTCAGCCTGTACGGCGTCGAGAACGTGGACGACACCGCGTGGGCTCGAACCGACTCTGGCAGCGCCGCTGCCGGTTGACCGTCTGCCGTGGAAGGAGCAAGGGGGTGGCCCACTACCTGAGCACGGACCGCGGGCGACGGACAGCAGGAACGCGGGCAATCGCCGCCCCGCATCCAGCGATCTCCGGCACGGCTCTTTCGAGCGGCCAACGACGCACGACGACCGACTTGCACCGCAACAACGGAAGGTACTCGTTGACCAAGTCCAGCAACGGGGGCGGCAGCCATCTCGGCGAGCTCCTGGAGCACCTGGCGCTGGCGATGACGATGCACGTTCGCAACCTGCGTCAGGACGCGCTTCGGGTCCCCCCGTCGGTCGATGAGCTGGCGGCAGTGCTCGTGCATTACGTCCAGACGCGCCAGGTAGCGACACTTGCTGAACATGAGTGGACGGCGATGAGCCGGGCGGCTCACGATGACAAGATGACGGGGCGGCTATTGGTGAGCAAGGCCGAGGCCGCAGAGTTGCTCGGCGTCTCGGTACGGACCGTTGAGCGCCTCATTGCTCACGGTCAACTTCCACTGCTGCACATCGAACGGGCGTCCCGACTTCGTCTCGCCGATATCGAGGCGTACGTCAACTCGCTGGCCGGAGAGCAAACGGCGACGCCGACTCATGGTGGTCAAGAGTCGTGAGCGCAGAGGCTAGAGCGCGCCATAGAGGTGGTAGAGCTATTGGGATATGACGGGTCGGTCGTGCTGCTCGTTGATGCTCGACCCCAGAAACTGGAGGACTGACCGGTGTCGGGGAGGCGCAGGGAAGGCACACCTCGAACAGTGACGGCCCGAGTGATGGCAATTCTCTCCGCTTTCTCGCAAGATCATCCCGTTCTAGGGCTTGCGGACATCAGAAGGCGAACAGGGTTGTCGTCGTCGACCACTCACCGATTAGCCGGAGAGCTGACCGAGTGGGGAGCCCTTGCTCGAACCAGCGATATGCGGTATCGCATCGGACCGACGCTGCGGCGCTTGAGCACGGTCACACTGCCCGACTCCGCACCGCTCTCGGTGACCGATCAGCGCGAACAGAGTACGTCTGGCAGCGATCATAATGCGGCTATCGGCCGCCTGAGGGATAAAAACTTTCCAGCCTGACTACGGGATCGTAGCGCCCAATTGGAGCAGGCTCACCAGTCTCAGCGAGCTCCTCGCATCACGAATGGCTACTGCCGGAGGCCTGCCTACCCTCGTCATCCCGGCCGTTCTCGTATGTTCCGTCGAGCTGGCGGGCGAGGGCGTGTGCGGCCACGCTGAGCGCCGGGGTGACGTGTGCGAGAGCCCGTTCGCTCAGGTCGGTCACGTAAACCTCAATCGCGGCTGTGGCCGTGCCACGTGAGTCGAGCACGGGGACACCTACAGCGCGTACGGTCGGGTCCAGCTCGCGGTCAGAGGTTGCGTATCCGCGTAGCCGCGTCCGCAGGAGATCGTATCGGAGCGTTGCGCTCTCGGTGATGGTTCGCGGCGTGAATCTCGTCAGTCCGACTGCCGCTGCGGCGTGTATCGACGCTGTCGAGCCGAAGGCCAGGAGTGCTTTACCCATGGCCGTAGCGTGCAACGGCAGCCTGGCACGATTGGGGAACAATGTTCCCGGGTTCGAGCCAGTCTCCCTGACGATGTAGGCGATTTCCCCCGCCTCGACCACGCCGAGGCGCACAGTACTTCTCAGCGCATCGACGAGGTCGTCAACGATCAGTGGACCAAGTGAATTCAGGGTCGGCGACACTGGTGCACAAGCCAGGCTGAGCAACGGTGTTCCTAGTCGGTATTGCTTGCCATTTTCGCACTCGACGAGCGGTGAGGCGACGAGTTGACAAATCAGCCGGTACACCGTGGATCGCGGCAGGGCCGTATCGCGAGCGATCGTGGAAAGGGTATGGTTCTGACCTGTCGTCAGCGCCAAGAGAATTGCCACGGTCTTGCTCGTGACGGTCCGATGCGGCTCGCTGGAGTTGCCCGACATACCCTTCCCAAGACTGAAAGAACGTACGCAGCGGAGACGCGCCTGTCGCCCATTGGCGGCTACCGCTACACGGTGAAGGCCGTGCGGAAGCGCTGCAGGGCAAGCTCCGGATCGCCCGACGCCCAGCCCTCGAGCCCGACGACACCGTCGTAGCCGAGGCGGTGCAACGCCGCTGCGACCGCCGGGTAGTGGATCTCCCCGGTGCCCGGCTCACAGCGCCCGGGGACGTCCGCGACTTGGATCTCCCCGACCGCCGGCAGCGCCCGCTCGACCAGCTGCACGAGGTTCCCCTCGCCGATCTGGGCGTGGTAGAGATCCAAGTTCATCCGCACGTGCGGGCTGTCGACAGCTTCCACAAGAGCCAGAGTGTCCGCGGCCTTTGCGAACGGCGTGCCGGGGTGGTCGACGACGGTGTTGAGGTTCTCCAGCGTGAACACCCGCCCGGCCCGCTCCCCCAGCTCGGCCAGCCGTGACAGAGTCTTCACCGCCTGCAGCCACATTCCCGGGGTGACAACCTCGGACGCCACCACCGGCAAACCCCTGCCGTCCAACCCCGTGCCGTGCACGTTCAGACTCGGGCAGTCCAGCTTCTCAGCGACCTTGAGCGACTCCTCGGCCGTACGCAGCAGCTCTTCGGCCCCGTCCGGGTCGGCCAGCGTGCCGGTGACGTACCCGGTCATCGACGCGAACCGAGCACCTGTGCCCACCAGCGCATCGATGTCCTTCTTGGTCCAGTCCCAGATCTCGACGTCGAACCCCGCGTCGGAGATCCGCCGGACCCGCTCCTCGAAGGGCAGGTCGACGAACACCATCTCTGCGGACACCGCGAGCCGGTAGGAACTACCGGTGTTGATCCGGTCGCTCACTTGCCTACCTCCGCGATTCGCACCGGCCCACCGACCCGCATGGACTCCGCCGATGTCAGCGCGATGGCCAACGCGGCACGGGCGTCCTCGCCACCGACCGAAGCCGGGCTACCGCTGCGAACAGCCTCGACGAAGGCCGCAAGCTCACCCACGTAAGCGCTGCCGAGCAGCTCCTGGTCGCTGCGAGTTGTCTCCACAGCGCGGCCGTTCGGTCCGGAGAACGTCATTCCGGTCCGGCGCCCGTCACCCATCGTGGCCATGCCACCCGAACCGAACACCTCCCCGCGCACGTCGTAGCCGTATGCCGCTTCGAAGCACGCCTCGGCGACACCGACCGCGCCGTTGTCGAACTTCACGATCACCACGGCTGTGTCGAGCAGGCCGCGGTCCTTCCAGTCGGGCTCGACGAGCGCATCCGCCGTCGCGTACACCTCGACCGCCTCGGCGCCCGGGTTGAGGAAACGCAACGCGTCGAAGTCGTGGATCAGCGTCTCGTTGAAGATCGTGTTCGGGGGAACCCGCGACGGATCGAAACCACCCGGGTCACGAGTTACCGAACGCACCAGCCGCGGTGTGCCCAGCGTGCCGTCGTCGAGCAGGGCACGGGCGGCCGCCCAGTCCGGCGCGAACCGCCGGTTGAACCCCACTTGCAGGACCACTCCGGCAGCCCGCGCCGCGTCGATCGCCCGGTCGGCGTCGGCGATCGTCAGCGCCATCGGCTTCTCGCAGAACACACCCTTGCCCGCAGCGGCAGCCGCCACCACGAGATCGGTGTGGAACCGGGCCGGTGCCGCGATGACCACCGCATCGACCGCGGGGTCGGCGAATGCCTCCGCCGCGTCGGTGTACGCCGAGTCGGCGCCGAGCGTGGCCGCCAGCTTCTCGGCTGCATCGGGAGCGGGGTCTGCAATCGCGACCAACCGCGCACCCGGCAGCCGCTGGGCGAGCGTCAGCCCGTGATACGCGCCCATCCGGCCCGACCCGATCAGGGCCATGCCGACCGGTCGATTTGCCTCGACGTCACTCATGTGCGTCCTCCTTGCGATCATCAACGTGGTCACACCACTCGCGCTCGCCAAGCACGCCGGCCCTCCGCTGGTGAGGTGGCCGGCCGTGACTAGATCCTCGAGTAAGAGATCAACGTTTAGGCACGCGCTGACTTCTCGTGATCGACCAGCAACCCCGTGGCGGGTTTCTCCGACGGTTCGCGCCGTGGGTCGAGCAGCCGGGGGCCGTCGGCGTTGGTCACCACTGGCCACCCGTCACGCGGCCATCCTGGGTCGGCGGGCTGCCCACCGTCCACTCGTGACTGCAGGGTGTCGCCGGTGGACGCCTCTGGACGCAACGCCTGACCCTCGCAGATGGGCTCGACCAGATCGACAGCGCAAGCCATGCCCGCTCTGAAGGGTGAGCAGCAGAGGTGTGCGGTCGCGTCGCCCTGCCCAGCGTGGTCTGGTCGCAGCTGAGGAGCAGGGCGTCGACCTCGAGCTACACAGTGCGGGCGGGCAACCTCCGCGGCGCGCGAGGCTGGCCCGTGAGGACTATCCCCAGCCGCGGTCGATCACGCATCGTGCGTTAGAGCCAGAACGAACTGACCATTGAGAGTTCTGTCGACAGGCATGCTCCTGGTCGCAGGCTTCTGATGCGGGCGCTCGTGTGCGACTGCATGCGTCCAGCAGCGACACCTTCACACTTCCTGTGGACGACATGGAGCGCGTGTCCGACGATGCGCTCGTGGCCTCGGGACGACGTTTGTGGAGCAGCGCCGGGTCACGTTCGCATGGAGCTATGCGCCTTGAGTGGAAGCCGCGCTCAAAGTTGAGGCAGCAGGGATGGTTCGGCATCCGATTCACACGCGCAGCAGTTCCAGGCTCCGAAGTTCACACTGACGGTCTTGATCGTCTGACGGCTACGCCCGCATCACTTACTACCAGCCGCCTCCGCCAATGCGTGCCGGGTTGGTGCTCCTGAGCCGGCAGCGAACGACGAGCCACTTCAAGCGTGTCGACTTTAACGAAAAGACAAAGGAGTCAACATGGCAGGCGGCGGCGTAGCCGGTCACGGCGCATCAGCTGGCGAAACGAAGCTTCCACCCCTCACTCCGGGCCCATATCGGAGGCGCCTCGGATTCGTCGCACTGGTTGCGACTTTTGGCGGTCTGCTCTTCGGCTACGACACGAGCGTGATCAACGGCGCTGGTGGTTTCATGGCGAGGCCAGATCAATTGGACCTCTCCCCGCTGGGCCTGGGCGTCGCGGCGTCTGCGCTCGTGTATGCGGCCGTGATCGGCGCCTTCACCGGCGGACGCATCTCTGACGCCTGGGGGCGCAAGCGGACCATCGCGGTGCTGGCGGTCATGTTCATCATCGGCGTGGCCGTCGTGAGCATCGCGCCGAGCCTTGCCGTTGTCGTCGTCGGTCGGGTCGTACTGGGCCTCGCCGTGGGTGCGGCCGCGGTCGTGGTGCCGGTGTTCCTGGCCGAGCTCGCTCCCTACGAGATCCGCGGCTCGCTCGCCGGCCGCAACGAGATGATGATCGTCACCGGCCAACTGGTGGCCATCATCATGAACGCGATCATCGGCAACGTCTGGGGCGATCAGTATCCCTGGGTCTGGCGCATCATGTTCGCGCTGGCAGCAATCCCAGCGATCCTGCTCCTCCTCGGCGTGTCCCGGATGCCGGAGTCCCCGCGCTGGCTCGCCGACAAGGGCCGCGACGACGAGGCACTCGAGATCCTCGAGAGCATGCGCCCCCCGGGTCGCGCCAAGCCGGAGCTCGACGACATCATCCACACGAGGGAAATCGAGAAGCAGCGCGTCTCCGAAGATATCGGCAAGATCTTCCACAACAAGAACCTGGTGAGGATCATCCTGGTCGGCTGCGGGATCGGCTTCTTCCAGCAGACGACCGGCATCAACTCGATCCTGTACTACGGCTCGGACGTGCTCGAAGAGGCCGGATTCGGTACCGGTGGCGCGCTCATCGCGAACATCGCCCCGGCAGCGATCTCGGTGATCACCGCGCTCATCGCGCTGCAGATGATGGACCGCGTCAGCCGCCGCAAGACGTTCTTGGTGGGTTACGCCCTCGTTGCCTTCTCACACGTGTTGATTGGCACGGCCGACGTGGTACTGCCCGACGGCGGCGCGGCCAAGCCGTACGTCCTGCTGATCCTGATCGTGTTCTTCGTCGGCTCGATGCAGCTCTTCCTGAACATCGCCACCTGGGTGACGCTCTCGGAGATCTTCCCGCAGAAGATCCGCGCCTTCGGCATGGGCCTGGCAGTCGCCGTCCTGTGGATGACCAACGGGTTCCTCACGCTCTTCTTCCCGACGATCATCGCCGCGATCGGGATCTCCGGTTCCTTCTTCGCCTTCGCGGCACTGAACGTCATTGCGTTCTTCTTCTTCCTGAAGAACGTTCCCGAGACCAAGGGCCACACGCTCGAGGAACTGGAGGAGCACGTCACCGACGGCTCCATCTTCCACTCCATCGGCAGAAAGTAGACGTCGGGCCAGGCACGTCGGACGAGCCCGGCTGTTCACGGTCCAGTCGCAGATCATGGAGGAAGTCAGACGTACGCAGGCCGCCGGTCGACCCATGAGGGTTCACCGGCGGCCTGCGTGCTGTCGTAAGCCGGCGTCGCCACCCGGCCCTACTCGTCAGGCGCGCGATGAGGGGTGCGACAGCGCTCCGTAGTGGCGGCTGAGTATCGAGCCGACGGTGGCGAAGGACGACTCAGCGACGGTCTCGAGACGGCGCAGGGCGCGCCGCAGCATCTCGGTCATGGTTCCTGCTCCTTGTTCGGCGAAGGGGTACGAGAGATACTTTACGGGTCGATCAGGAATCAAGAAGGTTGCCCTCATCACTGCAACACGCGAACGTCAAGCTGACACCCAGCCGACGACGCGAACTGGCGGCCCACGTCATGGCCACCGCGGGTTGCTACGTCCGAGCGCGAAGCGAGTTGTCAGGACGCCGAGATCCCTCGCGCCAGATCCACTTGAGAGGCTCGGTGTCCCGAGGACGCAGCCGGAGCTTCTTCGAAGCGCGCTGTTGCGGTGGCCGCCTTCGCCGTGGACCTGCTGGGCCGGATGTCCCCACACGACGACCGGCCTCTCCCTGCACCGGCCACGCTCGTCGACCCCCTGACCGAGCGCGAGCAGGTCGTCCTGCGCTACCTCGCGAGCACCCTGTCCAACTCCGAGATCGCCGCGCAGCTGTACCTGTCGGTGAACACCGTGAAAACTCATCAGCGCATGATCTACCGCAAACTCGGCGCCGCCGGTCGACGCGACGCCGTCCGGCGGGCCAAGCAGCTCCGGCTCCTCTGAACAGCGTCGCGCTCGCGAGGGCATGCCCCGGTCTGCGCTCCCGGCAGGTTCGGCAAGACCACGCTTCGGAACCGCAGAGCCCTCTAGCCAACTTTCGTTCACCCCGGCGCGCCCAGCTCCCGCTCCTGTCTCTGCTGGTCGAACTGCCGCGCCGTGTGGTCCTGGACGGCCCGTGATGTCTCGGATGCTGCGCTTGATGCCCGCCGGGACGCGGCCGCCCGTCGGCGTGAACGCCGCCGGTGTGAGGGCGTGGCGTCAGGCCTCCACCGGGTAAGTGCTGAATGCTGTGGGTCCGCTGCCCACCCGCCGAGCCCTTCGAAGAGGAGATGGCGTGAAACCGCAACGCCGCGCTCGTGCAATTGCCATGACGGACGACGAGGTCGACGCGTTCCTCGCCGAACAGCGCACTTGTCGCGTCGCGACGGTCGCTCTGACCGGGCCGCATGTAACTCCGCTGTGGTTCGCCTGGCATGCGGGCTTCTTGTGGCTGACCTCGATCACCCGCAGCCAGCGCTGGGCGGATCTCCAGCGCGACCCGCGCATCGCGGTCGTCGTCGACACCGGCGAGACGTACGGCGAGCTGCGCGGGGTGGAACTGCGGGGACGCGCCGAGGTGGTCGGCGAGGTGCCGCGCACGGGCGAACCGCATCCGGAACTCGAGGCCGTCGAGCAGGTGTTCGCCGACCGGTACACCGGCGGGGTTGTGGATCGCGACGGCCGTCACGCGTGGCTGCGGCTCAAACCCGAGAAGATCGTCAGTTGGGACTTCCGCAAGCTACCCATGGACCGGCGGTAGCCCAAGGCAAACTGGAAAGGAGGAGAAACGCTCAACGGGTGGTTGTCGTGGATCCCGCAGACCGAAAGATCGCTCGACGGCTCGACGCCATGGGCAGATTCGGTCGAGCGTGTGCACAGTCCGGCAGGTGTCCTGCTGCCGAGGTCATGTCGGAGGACGGCGACCGACTGCAGTGCCAGGGCCGGCCGCGGGCCGCGCATATACACATATGCATTCGGTAATTCGATCTCTTCGTCCCGAACGTGGACGCGGGCTGTTGGCCGGTGATGCCTGGTGTCGTCGTGTGCCGGTTGAGCTGCGTGTTCCTGCTCGTGCGTCTCAGGGCGTGACGGGCGCTCGCAGGTGGTCCGCTCCGGGTTTGCTCCGCCGAACCGACCCGGGCTCGCGTGGCATCCCGTCGACCTGGCGCAGCCCGACCGCGCGTCGGCCCGGGGGCAGCCCTCAACTCAGCCGCCGGCCGAGCTCGGGCAGCTCTGCCTCCGGGACGACGTGTGGTAGCCCTCGGGGAGGTCGTCGGGGTGCCACGCTCCCGACCATCCCGGAGACCTGCCCGCCCGGCGAGGGCCTGTCGTTGGTTGTGACTCATTCACGCATCCATGAGGGACATCGCCGTATCTCGATGGGCAGACACTCCACCGACCTGCTCAACCACGTTGAACCGAAACGCATCCGCGCTTCCGACGTACCTGCAGCAATCAGCGTCGGTCCGTTCTGGCAAGCTTCGCCGGACCGGACTGCCACCCGCCGTCTGTTGCTGTTCGGGGCTGTCCTGACGAACAATTGACCACCAACGTCTCGATACTCTGGTGCAGACCGCCGCAGCGCCATCACTTGCTCAAGAAGTATTACCGACATTCCCGACGGAGTGTGATCCCGCAGTGAAGCTAGGATTGCGCAGTCTATGTCGATCTCACCCCGCTCCTGCAGCGCGGTGATCCGAACGCTACGGTGGGACGCCACTACTCTCGGCCGTCAAAGGAGTCGAAGTGAGCCTGCTCGAAACTGTTGTGAAGACACTGATTTCACTTGCTGCGAAGCCGGCAATTGATCGGTTGAAGCGCCAGGAGGAAGTAGTGGCACTACTTAAGAAGTTCAAGCTGGCGCCTGATATGCCGCCGTCAAACTTTGAAGGTGTGTACACGTATGCACTTATTGAGTACTGTTATGGCATGCCCGAACCGATCATCAATTTCTTTCGGAACGAGTATATTCAGTCAGCCTTCCGCAGGTCGTTTGAAACCGGCGATACAACTTATCTGAATAGGGAGGCGGATGAGATCTTTAGATGGAACGATGAGACAGGTGCGTTAGGTCGACTTGATTACGACTTCCGTCGCGACCTTGCAGGCTTCACGGCGATGTTTGATGCGGTCGTTGATCGGACCCGTAGCCCGGCGACTGTTCGCTCAGAACGGAAGATTGAGCAGTACGGCAAGAGTCTCCACATCGTTCTCTCGGAGTTGAAACAGCAGATTAATGAGACTCGTGCCGTCTCAGATGTTCAGAGGCTCACTCCAGACCCGCCTACTGGTAATGCTGCTGCTCTTGAAGCTCTTCGTAAAGAAGTGCGCGAGTGGTTTAAGGCGATTGGGTATCGGTTTGAGACCTACGAGTTAAGCACAGAGTTACAGTTTACGTGGATCATAAATGTACCTGCGCGACGCCGATATGATCGAATAATAGTACGAGGAGTTGCCGGAGAGGCAACGGCGGAAGACGTTGACGAGCTAGCTACCCTGGTTCGGACTAAATCGGCCGACGAGGGTTGGCTAGTCGTTCCGCGTCGAATCAGTGCGGCAGCCGCAAGCATGGTTATCGGCACCGGAAATCGAGTTGCTTGCTATACGCTCGACTCGTTAATTGATCAAGACGCTGACTTCGATCCCTACTTGCAGTGGCTCGAGAGCGAAGTTCAGCGGCGGGGAATCGATACTCGATATGTGCAGGTGGGGTGCAAGAAGGATGAAGTAGATCCGGCCGGAGTAGTCCGACATCAGAGTACCTATCTTTCCGGTGACGGCGGGTTGGAACACTACGTTGAAACATGGCTAGCGGATTCAACCATGGAACACTTGTCCGTGCTTGGAGAGTTTGGCACAGGAAAGACGTGGTTCTGTATTCACTTCGCTTGGACACGTGCCCAACAGTACCGACAGGCCAAGAAGCGCGGGCTTCCGCGACCGCGACTACCATTGCTCGTGCCGCTCAGAGATTATGCGAAGGCCGTATCGATTGAATCGTTATTCTCCGAGTTTTTCTTCCGCAAGCACGAGGTCAACCTCCCGGGTTATTCGGCGTTCGAATACCTGAACCGGACAGGCCGACTCTTACTGATCTTCGATGGCTTCGATGAGATGGCCGATCGAGTAGATCGACAAGCAAGAATTAACAACTTTTGGGAGCTCGCTCGTGCTGTCACAGATAATGCTAAGGTTCTACTGACGTGTCGGACAGAACACTTTCCGGAAGCAGCTGAGAGTCGAGACCTTTTGAGCGCCCGCCTCAGGGCATCCACGCAGAATCTGACAGGCGAGCCACCCCAGTTTGAGGTCGTGGACATCCTGCCTTTTGACGATGTTCAGGTACGGGAACTTTTAAAGCACTTAACTGATGATACTACTATAGACACAATCATGGCGAACTCCGATCTGCTGGATCTCATGCGCAGGCCGGTAATGAGTGAGCTCGTGTTAGACGCCCTGCCCGAGATATCTGCAGGGGGCGCCGTCGATATTGCTCGTATTTACCTGTACGCTGTACGGCGCAAAATAACCCGGGATATTCACGCCGAGCGCACCTTTACTTCGACGCGAGACAAGGTTTACTTCCTTTCGGAGTTGTCATGGGAAATGCTGTCGACGGCGAGCATGAGTATCAATTATCGAGAGTTCCCGGAACGAATCCGCGCATGTTTCGGCGATGCTGTCCGCGAAGAGCGTGATCTGGATCACTGGCATCACGATATGATGGGTCAGTCACTGCTAATTCGGAATAGCCAAGGCGATTACAGTCCAGCGCATAAATCGCTGCTAGAGTTTTTTGTTGCGTACAAGTTTGCAGCAGAGCTCGGTGTTATGAACTCGGATTTCATTGGGCTTATCGCTTGCGAAGATGGTAGTTCTGCAGACAATGGAGCAGGGGTTCAATGGAGTGTACTGGGAAAGTTGCCAAACAGTAATAAACATGGCGTTGATTCGGTTAGCGAGTTTGCTGTCGAACCTATGGCTGCATTGGTTAGCTCAATCGGCTCAGCCCAACTTTCTCCGGCGGTACTTGAGCTACTTCTGCCGATGATTGATACAAAGGTGGCCGAGACTAGGCTGGCCGACATCATCCGCAACACGCGTGGCAGGACTTCCGAGGAAACGGGTTTCGTTGGTGGCAACTGTGCATCGATACTCGCGAGAATTGATGCGAGATCGTTGTGTGGCCAGGATCTGTCGGGCACCAGCCTTCGTGGCGCGAGACTTGATTTATTCGGGAAGGGAGAGGTCGACATGACCGCAACGAACTTGGCCGGTGCTGATCTCTCCGATACAGACTTTGAAAATGTAATCTTCACCGGAGCCGACCTCTCGCTGGCGAAACTTACGAATAGTCGATACTTCGGGTTGAATAGCAGCGGCTTTGACAGTGTCCTCGTTCAGCCTAGTACGGGTGCCATCTACGCTTCTACCGTTGGAGGCTCCATCGTTTCTTGGGTCTCCTCGTCTCGCATTGGTGTCGACGATCCAAGGGTAGTGCATACCGCTTCTGGGCATCTGCGTGAATTCGAAATGGTGGGAGCGAAATGGTTGATTGCGTCAACACAGGATGGGCAGTTTTACTTCTACGACACGGTGACCGGCGCGCTCATCGAGAAGGTAGTGGATGCAGACGGTGTTACGGGAGTCGATCAGAGCAATATTGAAGGCTTTGCGGTTTCTTATCGCGGCGATCGAACGCTTGAGGAAATTCACATACATGACTTTGCGGGCCGAAGACTTGGCAACGTCGAGACAGGCAACAGGTGGCGGCTCGGCTACTACAGTTCGAGGCTCGGCAAGACGTTCTTCCTTGATTACGCTGGCGTTATTCATGCTTTAGAGCTAGGCGATGGCGACACTAGGCTGCTCGAAATGGGGAGAATTGATTTCACCGAGCTCGTTGCACATGAAGATGTCCCCTTCGGTGACCCCATTGAGTTCCTGCGTGTCACGTACTCCGGCGAGCTCCTATGGGCCGTGACGTCGACTAATAAAGTCGTCGCCTACGACCTGACTGGCGAACGTGTTGCAGTGGTGCTATTCCCGGAGGACGAGACTGACCTTGCGCTTAGTGTCGGACCATTTACGCAAATTAAGAATTGGGTGTTTGCGGACAAGTCTTCGGGAATTGGCACTCTCGTAACGGCGCGCAAGCTGGTAGCTTTCCAAATTTCGGATGGGCAGTATCTCTGGGCAGCGGACAACGTGGCGAAAAGTACGTCGATGGCAGTTGTTGACGCGGGCAGTCGATGCGTGGTGGTGGATGCTTTCGGCGGCATCGAGGTTCGATCCGCTCGCGACGGTTCGATCGAGCGCGTAGTGTGCGTAAACGAGCGGTTTCGGGATGCGAAGCTGGCGAGCGTTGTAGGCGTTCCCGACATCGTCCTAATGCGTCTAGGTGTGGCAGGCGCCATTACTCTGTGAGGCGTCCGTCCTGTCCAGCGATTAAATCGTGCTGCGTTACTCAATACGCGAGTCTATTGGCGTGCTGAATGCATGGACGACGGCGATAGGCGTTGGTTTACATGCGGCCAGCGTCGGCTCGGCACGCAGTAGGCGGCAGTGTGCACGCGCGGGGACCGGCCGGCAGGCCGCACGCCCCGCGCGTGCACTTGCGGCTGCATGGGACACGGCGCCGCGCGGCGCCCGGAGGGCGCCGCCTTGAACAAATAGGGAAAGTCTGAACACGCAGGTCGCGTCAGGCAGGTCGCGGCAGACAAGGTCGCGGCAGCTTGCAGCCCCCGGTTGTAGGTGGTGATCTCCTCGCGGCGCGGGCTCGTCCCTGCCGGGTCGGGTACCAGGGCGCAGGGCACGCTTTCCCGCCTTGCGCCCTGGTGGCCGGTCTGGTTGTCCTCGTGGCGTGGCGGGAGGAGATCACCACCGATAGTGCCCTCCCCCGATCTCTAATGGGTGCCGGGTGCGGGCGGAGCCCGCGCAGTTGCTGTTGTCGGGTGTGCAGCGGCTCAGAGCGTGAGCGCAGCCGATTCAGACACGCTCCTTGAGGGGGCGATCCGCCCCATGGTCTGACTCTGGCTGTGGGGCGGTGAGCTTGCCGAGGAGCGGACGCAGTACGTCGACGAGGGCGTCCGGGTGCGAAGCCTGGGGAACGTGCACCCCGGGCGTCTCGATGAAGGGCGCTCCGAGCCGGCTCGCGGCCCACTGGGACGCCTCGTAGAACCAGTGGAGTTCCCCGGCAGGGTCGCGGTTGCCCACACCGGCAGCCGTGACACATGGCACCCGTACCGCACCGAGCTGGTCGGGCGTGGGCAGGTAGGACACCACCGCTTCCAGCTCCAGGCCGAAGAAGGCCTCACCGTTGCCGAGCATCCGATCACGAAGGTCCGGGTCGAACGACTCGAAGACCTCGTTCCCGACGACGAAGCGCAGGAAGCGCTCCATCGCCGTCCGAGGCCCGCCCTCCTCCATGCCCTCAGAAATGATCTGCCCCAGCGTGGCATTGAACTGCTCTCCGCCTGCCGTGACCTGCCAGAAGGGAGGCTCATGCAGGATCGCTCCCCGCAGGACTTCGGGGTGACGGAGCAGGATGCTTGTCACGATGCTCGCGCCGGAGCTGTTCCCGTACGCGACGACGGGTGCGAGATCGAGGGCTCTGAGCAGTTCGGCCGCGTCGTCGGCCTGCTCGTCGATCGGAGCCGCCGTCCAGTTCTGCGGTCGAGGGCTACGCGAATTCGCGCGACGATCATAGGTCAGCACCGTGAACGTGTCTGACAACGCGTCTGCGACGGCTGTCCAGTGCCCGGCATCGCCGCTCGCACCGGAAACGAACATCACCGACGGACCGTTCCCGCGCAGCTCGTAGTAGAGGGTGGTGTGATTGACGTCGACCAATGTCATGTCGAGCCTCCGCTCCGACATGTCCGTGTTCAGGGACGGACGCACGACGAGGGTGACGCGTATGGCAGCGCCCGGAAAGCTCCAAACGGTCTGATTTTTACTCGGTGTCCGATTGGGTCGATTGGATGAGTGCGATGCGGCGTGCTTCGGACCTGATCGTGAACTCGACGAGGCAGTCCGAGCACTGAAGGCCCAGATACGCAGCCATTGACCGGGTCGACCAGAGCGCTGAACCCCGCGACACCAACTCCAGGGTCGGGCTGATCAGCGCCTCGATCTTGGGCTGAACACTGTGTCTGCAAACGCGCAGTCGGCGGAGATGGCTACGAGGGCCGGCGGTCGACTGTCAGGGGGCGACGAGGTGGACGCCGTCGTGTGCTCGGGAGGCTGCGCCGTCGGCGAGGGCGTCGAGTACGCGGATGGCGAAGGCTGGGGTCATGCAGGTGGTGATGTCGTCGGGAGTGAGCCAGCCGACGCGCTGGGACTCGTCGGTGGGTGTGGCTTCGCCGCCGACGGGGTGGCAGCGGAAGACGAGGGCGACGACTCCGCGGGTGAGGTTCTTGTAGGCGCCGGTGAGGCGTTCGACCTCGACGGCGACGCCGGTCTCTTCGGCGACTTCGCGGCGGACGCCGTCTTCGAAGGTTTCGTCGAGTTCGAGGATGCCGCCGGGTGGTTCCCACCGGCCGGTGTCGCGGCGCTGGATGGCCAGGATGCGGCCGTCCTGGCGCACCACGATGCCAGCGACGCTGACGGAGTGGTGCGGGTTGTCGGTCATCTCAGATGCCTCGCAGTCACTTGGGGCAGCTAGAGTATCGCTTGACTGGACGACTGGAGGAGTTCGCGTGCAGCTCGGGACGGTGGACCGCCGCGACGATCGGCCGCCGTTCCGGCAGATCGCAGACCAACTGCGGGCAGCGATCGAGCGAGGCGAGCTGCGCCCCGGCGACCGTCTCCCGTCGGAAGCCACGCTGATCCAGCACTACGGCGTGGCACGGATGACGGTCCGGCAGGCGATCCAGGAGCTACGTACAGAGGGTCGTGTGGTCGCCGAGCACGGCCGCGGGGTGTTCGTCCAGCAGCCGGCACCGGTTCGCCGACTTGCCTCTGATCGGTTCCTCCGTCGGCATCGCGACGCGGGTCAAGCAGCCTTCCTCGCCGAGGCCGACAAGTCCGGCGTGCGGCCGCGGGTCGACCAGATCGAGGTCACCAAGACGGCGCCGCCAGCGGATGTGCGCGAGCGGCTGCGCCTGGCCGACGACGAGCCGGTCGTCGTGCGATCCCGCCGCTACCTGGCTGACGATCGACCGGTGGAGACCGCCGTGTCCTATCTGCCGTTGCGCATCGCAGACGGCACAGCGATCACTGAGGTGAACACCGGGCCCGGCGGGATCTACGCACGCCTGGAGGAAGCAGGCCATGAACTGGGCCACTTCGTCGAGGAGGTCACCGCCCGCATGCCGACCACCGACGAACGTCGCCGGCTCGAGCTTGCCGACGGTGTTCCGGTACTTGTCGTCGTGCGCACCGCCTTCGACACCGGTGGGCAGCCGCTGGAGGTCTGCGACACCGTCAAGGCCGCTCCCGCATACGTGTTGGAGTACGACATCCCTGCCCGCTGAGGCCGCCTCACCGCCCCTCTTGCCGACTCATCTAGACGTGTTGTAGCGTAGCGCTACTCACCTAGACGTGTAGGTGAGTGGTTGCCGAGGAGGAGCGATGCGAGATCTGCCGGTGATGCTGAGTGGTTACAGGTGCACAGTGGTCGACCCGCCGTGCCCGAAGACCCGCGACGACGGTGCGGGAGGTCAGCTGGTGGTGACCGACCGGAACGGGGTGACGCAGTTCGTGGTGTCGCTGTTCGTCAAGCAGCGGGTCCCCGCAGGTGAGCGGGCGCCGAAGGGCGAGGAGATCAAGGTGACCCTGGCGACGGATCCCGGGCCGGGGTTCGACGAGGACACCCGTGTGGAGCTGGTGGATCCGCGGATCAGCCCCTATCAGATCGACTCCCCGGACGGTCGGTCGATCTCCGGGCTGGCGTTCAAGGCCGTCGGGCTCAAGCCCGCCACACCGGCCCCGCTTCCCGCTGCTCCCTCGGTCAGCGCATTCGGATCCTCGGGGTCGTCGGCGAAGGGTGGTGAGGACAAGTGAGCGAGCAGCCGGTGTGGGTGACCGTGAGTGCACACCTGCGGGCGGCCACCCCGGTCACGGTCCGGCTCCACCCCGAGGACGCGCGGGGCGGTGGTGCTCGTGGGTGACAACAGCGGCTGGCCGCGGGTCGACCTCTACCTGAGTCGCCCGGTCCTGTCCGCGTTCCGCGACACCCTCACCATCGCGCTGGCGGAGCTCGACAACGCCATCCGGCCACTCACAGATTCCACGAACATCAACACGAGCACTGCCGGCACTGACGGCTCGTACGGGTCCGAGACCGTGCGCGACTCGGCCGCCTGACGGCCGCTCGACCGGCCTGACCGGTCGTACTTCTCGGGCGAATCCGCCCACATCGATTTAGCAGTCATAGCCGCGGAATGCGGGTCGGGGTGGAGCCATGCCGAAAACAGGAGGCGGATCGGCGTGAACTGCGAGGAATGCAACGGATCCGGGGCGTGCGATCCGTGCGACGGATACGGCTTCTACCCGGACTCCTATCCAGGCGCGGGAGACGGACCGGAGTGCGAGATCTGCGAGTCGTCCGGGTGCTGCCCGGACTGCCACGGCACCGGAACACAGAAGTCCATCAAGCAGGAGTCGGTAATCGAGCAGGGATCGGATGTGAGCGTGGGATGACCACCACCACCGCCACTACGAGGGCAAGCAGCAGCAAGACGAAGACGACGGGAAGGGGCCGGCAGCCAGCGGCCGGGGTCGGGCGGCTGGTCCGCCGTCTGGAGCGGGAGCGCCGGACCTGGACCCGCCAGCCGGGCCACAACGGGCCGATGGTGCCGACCGAGCAGGCGTGGCGGGCCGGGGTTTCCGAGGGGCTGCGGCTGGCGCAGACCGCGATCCGCAGGGGGGTCTGAGCCGATGACCACGCCGTTGGACAGGACTCGGTACCGGCCGCGGGGCCCCATCAACCGCCGCGCCCTGCGCAAGTACGCCGAGTTCTGGATGGCGTTGCAGGCCGTCGGCGACGCCCTCGGCCAGGCCGAGAAGCTCGCCGCCAAGATCACCGACGCCCAACCCGCGAAGGCCAGCAACGGCCGCGGCGGCCGGCGGTCCTGGTCGGTGGCCACACCGGAGGAGATGCGGGCGGCGGCGAAGAAGGCGCACGGCTCGCTGCGAGTCATCGCCACCTCCGCCAAACGCTGGGAAGCCGACCTCGTCTCCCGCGACTGGCGGGCCTGACCGTGGCCGCCACCACCGTTGACCGGACTGTCGAGGACCTCGACCGGGCCATGCGCAGCCTGCGCCGGGCGATGCGCGGCATCCCGCTCCGGGCGGGGAGTTTCCGTACCACCCACCACAACCTCGCCCGCGACGTCGCCTTCCTCATGGTGCAGATCGACTCCGCCCGTGGCGCCCTTCGCGACAAATAGCAGGTCGGTTCCCGCGGTACCGGCACTCGCAGTTCGCACGACCAGGGCCGGTCGCGCATTCCGGTGAGCAATCTTCGGGATGCGCGACCGAGTCCTCACACGCCCACCCTTCCTCCTAGCACGAGGTGAGTCAGTGATGAGCAGAAATAGTGCGGTTCTGGTCCGCGGCAACTCGGCGCGGGCGTCGACCCGGCGGACCGGCGGCGAGTTCCGGGCTACGGCGTGGCTGCTCCGCCACCCCCTCTTCGCGTTCGTGCCCGCCCTGGTCGTCCTCGCTGTGCGGCAGTGGGGCGCTCCGGCCGTCAGCTACGGCTTCGCCGGCCTGGCCGCGGTGCTGGTGATCTGGTGGCGGGCGCACCCCGCATCTTTCGACCGGTGGGCCGCACCCCGGCTCCGATCGGCCCGGCGGCGGTGGACGGTCTACCGCGGCCGGCGCTGGCAGCGGGTGCTCGACGACTGCGAACTGACCCGCGAGAACCGGCGTACCGGCCAGACCCTCTGCCCGCGGGTGCTGCGGGTCCGCTCGGTCACCCCGTCGATCGACACCCTGACCGTGCGGATGGTCCGCGGCCAGGACCTGCAAGCGTGGACCGACCACACCCCGGCCCTCGCCGACGCCCTCCGCGCCGAACGCGTCGCCGTGTCCCGGCGCCGGCCCAGTGTGCTGACGGTGATCGTGGAGCGGCGCAACCCGTTCCCGCACGCCATCGACGCCACCCCCATCCCCGAGT
Source organism: Pseudonocardia charpentierae (assembly GCF_031845345.1). NCBI lineage: Bacteria > Bacillati > Actinomycetota > Actinomycetes > Pseudonocardiales > Pseudonocardiaceae > Pseudonocardia > Pseudonocardia charpentierae. The sequence goes on from NZ_JAVREJ010000014.1 coordinate 76,121, forward strand.
CGGCCGCCGACGTCAACCTCTGCCGCCTGGATGTCGGGGACAACGAGTACGGCGGCCCGTTCCTGCTGAACCTGCGCGGCAAGCGCCTGCTCGTCGTCGGCGCCTCGGGTGCGGGCAAGTCGAGCCTGTTATGGAACCCGCTACGGGCGGCAGGGCCGATGATCCGCGAAGGCCTGCTCCGCGTCTGGATGATCGATTTGAAGGGCGGCACCGAGACCGACCGCGGACAGGCCCTCTTCCACCGCTGGGCCACCACCCTCGACGACGCGATCGACCTCCTGACCGACTTCCGCGACTCCATGGTCGAGCGCCAAGCATGGATGCGCGCCGAGAAGGTCCGCCGCTGCGAAATCGGTGTCGACACGCCGTACGAGCTGTTGATGATCGACGAGCTGGCCATGCTCACCGCCTACGGCGACCGGTCGGCTGTGCGCGAAGCACTCCGCCTGCTTGCCGAGGTCCTCACCCAAGGCCGGGCGTCCGACCACGGGGTCGCCGGTTACGTGCAGGAACCCACCAAAGACGTCGTCGACGTCCGGGAACTGTTCGACACCCGCATCTGCCTCGGCGTCACCGCCGCCTCCCACGTCGACATGGCCCTCGGCGACGGCGCGAGGGACCGCGGAGCCCTCGCCGACGAGATCCCCGGAGACCCCGACCACGCCGGCATCGGATTCGTCATCGACACCGGCTCCCGCCTGCCCGTCCGGTTCCGCGCCGGGTGGGTCACCGACACCGACATCGACGACCTCACCACCCGCTGCGCCCCCAACCAGGCGAGCCGCGATGACAACGGCCCGGACGAGGGCGACGTCCTGCCCTTCCCCGGCACCACCCACTCCGCCAACGGCACGAGCACCAGTAAGGAGGGCGTGTCGTGATCACCGACCCCGGCCGACGCCACGACCACATCACCGCCGTCGTCCTCGCCGCACTCGTCGGGCTCGCCGGCATCGGCGCGCAGCTCCGAGCCGTGCTCCTCGCCACCGGTCACCCCGTCCTGACCGGGCTGGCCCTGGCCACGCTCGCCCTCGTGCCCGTCGCCGCCCGCCACGCCGCCCGGGCCATTCGGGAACGTCGAGAGAACGCCGCTGACGCCCTCGCCGCAGCGGCATGGCGTGCCCGTCACATGCCCGACCACCACCGGACGGAGGTGGCGTGATGTGGGCCGTCACCGGCTGGGCGATCGCTACCTGGCTACGCGTCACCCTCGCCCTGGTCGCCGCCGTCGCGGTCGGCTGGCTCGCGCTCGGCACGCACTCCGGCGCCTTCTGGCTCATCTGCGCCGCCGCCACCGCCGGTGAGCTCTACCTGTCCCGCCAGCTGCTCCGGGAGTGGAACGACGAAGCCGGACTCCGCTGGTGGTGGACCCGATGACCCACTCTCTCCGACGACCGGCCGCCGTCGACCTGCCCGTCGTCGACCAGCTCGGCGCCCGCCTGCGCGCCCCCGACTACCAGCAATGGCGCGCCCAGGTCCAAGCCACCGGCGGCTGCGCCGCCCCCATCCACCTCACCGGCTCCACCCAGATCCTCGACCGCGACGGCGCAGTCCTCGTCGAACGTGCCGGCACCGTCCTGGCTCCGTGCGGGAACCGCCGTGCCGCGCTCTGCCCCGCCTGCTCCGACCGCTACGCCGCCGACGCCTACCACCTCCTGCGCGCCGGCCTAGCCGGAGACGAATCGAAAGGTGTCCCGGACACCGTCACTGAGCACCCCCGTGCGTTCCTCACCCTGACCGCCCCCTCGTTCGGGCACGTCCACACCCGCACGGTGACCCGTCGCGGGCACGTCGTCCCCTGCCGCTGCGGCGAGCGGCACCACCCGGCCGACCCCCGCATTGCCACCCCCGTCGACCCCGACAGCTACGACTACGACGGGGCCGTGCTCTGGCAGGCCCACGCCGGAGCCTTATGGGCCCGGTTCACCACCACCGTGCGCCGCGCCCTCGCCGCTGCCCTCGGGATCGGGGCTCGCGAGTTCGGGCAGCACGCCCGGCTGTCGTACGCCAAGGTCGCCGAATACCAGCGCCGCGGGCTCGTCCACTTCCACGCCGTCATCCGCCTCGACGGAACCGGCGGGCCCGCCGATCCGCCCCCCTCGGGCCTGACCCACGAAGTAATGCGGACGGCGATCACCTCGGCCGCACGGGCCGCCCAACTCATCACCACCCGGCAGAACGCCGCCCCGCTTGTCCTCGGCTGGGGCGCCCAGCTCGACCTGCGGCCCGTCACCCCCACCGCGGCCCGACACCTCGAGGACGAGACCGGGCAGATCACCGACGCCGCGTTGGCCGGCTACATCGCCAAGTACGCCACCAAAAGCACCGGAGCCGTAGACGGCGGCGAAGGTGCCGACCGCCCGATCCGCGACGGCGAACACATCGCCCACCTCGACGTCTCCCCGCACCACCGCCGCATGATCAATACGGCCTGGCAGCTCGGCGGCCTCGTCGAGTATGCAGACCTGAACCTGCGGCGCTGGGCGCACATGCTCGGCTTCCGCGGCCACTTCATGACCAAGAGCCGCTCGTACTCGGTCACCTTCACCGCCATCCGCTCCGAACGCCGCACCTGGCGCCTCCGCACCGACCTCGACCAGCTCGCCCGCGAGACCGACGACCCAGGTCACGCCCTCGCCGACCTCGACACCATCACCGTGATCAACGACTGGCGTGTCGTCCACATCGGCCACCACGACCACGCCGAACGCGAACTCGCGCTCGCTATCGCCGCACGCCAGTGCACACAGGGACGCACCACTCGGATCACTCGGAGGGCAGCCGCATGAACAGGCAGACAACGGATCAGCTTCCGGCGCTGCTGACGGTCCCGCGAGCGGCGGAGCTGCTCGGCATCAGCCGGGCCTCGGCCTACCGCTACGCCGCATCGGGGGAGCTTCCGGTGCGACGCCTCGGCGGCCGGGTGTACGTCGTCACCGCGCGCCTGCTCGCCATGATCGAGGAGACGGCGGCGGCATGAGCAGGCGCGCGCAACCCACGAAGGGCATCACGGTCCACCAGCGCGGTTCCCGCTGGTACTACCGCCTGGACCTCGAAGCGGACCCGCTGACCGGCAAACGCCAGCGGGAGAACCGCGGCGGGTTCGAGTCGGAGGCCGACGCCTGGACTGCCGCGATGGCGTCCAAACAACGACACGGCGGCGGTCGTCATATCCGGACCACCCGACGCACCGTGCGGGCGTTCCTCCTGGAATGGCAGGCTGCGGTAGGCGACTCGGTCAAGCCGTCGACCGGGCAGAACTATGCCGACTACATCCGCGCCTACGTCGACCCGATCATCGGCGACCGGCGGCTGCAGGACATCACCGTTCCGGTGCTGAACCTGTTCTATCGACGCCTGCTCACCGAGGGCCGGGTGAAGACAGACCGCAACTCCGCGATGTTCGCCTACTGGTCGGAGCACCGGGCCGAACGCGACGGGCTCGGGCCGACGCCCGCCCAGCTCGTCACGGCCTGCGGGGTGAGCATCCACGCGGCGCGGGCAGCGGTGCTGCGGTTTCGACGGGGCCGGGAGCCGGTCGACGCCGGAGCCGGGCTGGCACCCAAGACGGTCAAGAACGTTCACCGGATGCTGCACCGTGCCTTCTCCGATGCGGTGGCGTGGGAGTACCTGATTGCTAACCCGGCTGAGCACGCCAGCCTCCCCCGCGAGCAACGGCGCACCTCGCGCACCCGACCAAAGCCGTGGACGGTCGACGAGCTGACAGCATGGCTACGACTCGCGCTCTCCGACCGGTTCGCCGCGATGTGGCTGCTCGCCGCGACCACGGGCATGCGCCGCTCCGAGCTGGCCGGCGTGGACCGGGAGCTGCTCGACCTGGACGCGCGCACGCTGGCTATCGAGGACACCCGGGTCGTGGTCGCTGGCTACACGGTCGAGTCCGACGGCAAGTCCAACGCCGGGATCCGGGTGATCTCCCTCGACGACTTCACGGTGGAGCTGCTGCGTGCCTACCTCGCCGGGCTCGGCGAGGAGCAGGAGGCGTTCGGTTCGGGGTACGACACGAGCCATCACAAGCTCCTGCGCTACCCGGACGGGCGCGCGCTGCACGCCGACACGATCACGCGCCGGTTTAACCGACTAGTGGACCTGGCCGGGGTTCGGCGCATCCGGCTGCACGACGTCCGGCACACCTACGCCACGCTCTCGTTGGACAGCGGCGTCCACGCGAAGATCGTCAGCGACCGGATTGGGCACGCCCACGAGGGGATCACCGTGGCGATCTACGGGCACCGCTCGACCGGTCATGACCGGGCCGCCGCGGAGCTGGTCGCCGGTTTGATCCGTCGGCGCCTCGACGACGCGCCGGAGGCCGGCTGACGGACCCCGCTGGTCACAGATCTGGTCACAACACATGAGAAACGGCCCCCGGGATGATCTCCCGAGGGCCGTTTCGGCTGGTAGCGGGGGTAGGATTCGAACCTACGACCTCTGGGTTATGAGCCCAGCGAGCTACCGAGCTGCTCCACCCCGCGCTAGCGCGTGAACGCTGTCTTGCTGTTGTGAGAACGACTTTACACCTCGCGCCGGGGCTGCTGCAGGGGGGGTGCAGATTCACCCGCGGCCCGGCGGTGATCAACGAGAAGGGGACATGAGGCTCGTATCCGAGCCTCATGTCGCCCGTTCGTCGATCTCGATCGGTCAGCCGCCGCCCGTCCCCGCCGGAACAGGAGCGGGGGCCGGGGCCGTCGCGACCTGCTGGTAGCGCTGCACCGCCTGGTCGAGCGCCGACAGGGCCTGCCCCTGCGCCGCGAAGTCGCCGCTCTGCTGCGCAGCCTTGAGCTGGCCGAGGGCCTGCTGGATCGCGGCGGCGGCCGCCGCCTGGTCCGCGCTGGCCGGGTTCGGGGCCGCGACCACCGCGCCCGGCGCGCCTGGCGCTGCCTGCGGCTGCTGTCCCGGCTGGGTGACGGCACTACCCGCACCCGGGCCGAACACGTCTTCCAGCGCGCCTTCGAGGCTCGCGTCGTACCCGACCCGGCCGTTGTAGCTCACCAGCACGCGGGCCAGCACCGGGTACGAGGCGCTCTGCCCCGCCCGTTCGATGTAGACGGGCTCCACGTAGAGCAGACCTCCTGCCACCGGCAGCGTGAGCAGGTTGCCGTACTCGATCGTCGTCTGGTTCTGTCTCAGCAGGTTCAGCTGGGAGCTGACCTCCGGTGAGCCGAGGAACTGGGCCTGCACCTGTTGCGGCCCCAGCGTCTGCGTCTCCGCGGGCAACTCGAGCACGGTGATCTTCCCGTAGCTCGCGGGATCGGAGCTCGCGGTGACGTACGCCGAGAGGAACTGTCGCGCCCGGCTCACCAGCGCACTCGTGAGCTGGAAGGTCGCGCCCTGCTGCCCTGGTAGCCCCGCGAGCAGGTAGTAGGGCGGTTGCGCCGAGCCGGCCGTGCCCGCGGCGCCCTGCACCGTCGGGTCGGACGGGACGTCCCAGAACGACACCGTCGAGAAGAACTCGCCCGGGGTGTCGACGTGGTACTCGGTGAGCAGCTCGCGCTGGACCTTGAACAGGTCCTCCGGGTAGCGGAAGTGCGACCGGAGGCTGTCCGAGATCGCCGAGGCCGGCTTCACGACGTCCGGGAAGGCCGCCGCCCACGTCCGCAGCACCGGGTCCGTCTCGTCGAAGCCGTAGATCGTGACGGTGCCGTCGTAGGCGTCGACGGTGGCCTTCACCGAGTTGCGGATGTAGCTGATCTCCTCGTCGGGCAGCCGCGGGACGCCCTGGAGCGCGGTCGCGGTGGCGTCGCCCAACGACATCTGCTTCGCGTAGGGGTAGTTCGCCAGCGTCGTGTAGCCGTCGACGATCCAGGTGACGCGCCCGTCGACCACGGCCGGGTACGGGTCGGTGTCCAGCGTCAGCCACGGGGCCACCGCCTTGACCCGGTCCGACGGGTTCCGGACGTACATGATCTTCGAGTTGTCGTTGATCGACGCGTTGAACAGGATGTTCCGCTCGCCGTGCACCAGCGAGAACACGAGCCGGTTGAAGAAGTTGCCGAGCGACACCCCGCCACGCCCGTTGTAGGTGTAGCTCTGCGTGTCGGAGTCGTACTCGCGCGGCGGTCCGCCCGGGTCGGCGCCGACGATCGAGTAGTCCGTGATCAGCTCGCCGTAGTAGATCCGCGGCTCGGTGACCCGCAGACCCTCGGGCGCGGACGCGGCGTTGCCGGTGTCGATGCTGGTGAAGCGGGGCAGGCCGCCCTGGCCGCCGGCGTCCTGGAGCTGGGCGTTGACCTCGTTCGCCGGGGCCACCACCATCCCGTTGCCGTGGGTGTAGACGAGGTGCCGGTTGATCCAGTCCTGCTGGTTGTTGACCAGGCCCTCGCTGTTGAGCTCACGCGCCGCGACGATGTAGTCCTGCGTCTGGCCGTTGACCGTGTAGCGGTCGATGTCGAGGTTCTCCGGGAACCCGTAGAAGTTCCGCCGCTGCTGGAACTGCGTGAACGTGTCGCCGAGCTTGCTCGGGTCGAGCAGGCGGATGTTCGGGATCGTGTCGCGGTCCGCCCCGACCTCGGCGGGCGTCGCCTCCGACGTCCCCGCGTAGGGCTGGATGTCGACCTTGTCCTGGGTCAGGCCGAACGCCTGGCGGGTGGCGTCGATGTTGCGCTGGATCGACGGGGCCTCGCGCTCGTTCGCGTTCGGGGCGACGACGAACTGCTGCAGCACCGCGGGCCACGCCGCACCGACGAGCACGCTCGACAGCACCAGCAGCACGACCGCGATCGCGGGGAGCTGCAGGTTGCGGCGGAAGACCGCCACGAAGAACGCCGCCGCGCAGATCACCGAGATGAACAGCAGGATCAGCTTCGCCGGCATGACGGCGTTCAGGTCGGTGTAGGTGGCACCGGTGAACGTCGGGTTGCGCGTCGAGTACAGCAGCTCGTAGCGGTCGAGGTAGTAGGCCACGGCCTTGAGCAGCACGAACACGCCGGCCAGCACGGCCAGGTGGGCGCGCGCGGCGGCGGAGACCTGCCCGGCGCGGCCGGTCAGGCGGATGCCGCCGAACAGGTAGTGGGCGACCAACGCGACGATGAAGCTGATCGTGACCGCGATGAACAGCCAGTCGAGCACCCAGCGGTAGAACGGCAGCTCGAAGGCGTAGAAGCTGATGTCGATGCCGAACTCGGGGTCGGTGACCCCGAAGGCGGTGGAGTGCAGGAACTGCTGCACGGTCTGCCAGTCGCCCTGCGCCGCGAGACCCGCGATCAGGCCGACCAGCACCGGGATGCCGATCCCGAACACCCGCAGCCTCGAGATGATCACCGTGCGGTAGCGGGCGATCGGGTCTTCCGGCCCGGACACGGGGACGAAGACGGGCCGGAACCGGTAGGCGATCCACAGCGCGAGCGCGACGGCCCCGCCGATGAGCACCGCACCGAGCAGGAACTGCAGGACGCGGGTGAAGATGATGGTGGAGAAGACGCTGCGGTAGCCGACCTCGCCGAACCACAGCCAGTCGACGTAGAAGGTGATCAGGCGGGACCCGCCCAGCAGCAGCAGCACGAGGACGCCCGCGGCGATGAGCAGGATCCGGGTACGGCGGTTCAGCGTCGGGGCTCCCACCGGGGGCCGCATGGCCACGGGACACGCTCCAGTGTTCGGGGACTTCTCGTGCGGGCCCGCCTCACGCTGCGCCGACGGCACTCGGCGGTGGCGGGCCCTGGTGTGCCAACTCTACGGACGGCGTGTGGAGTTCCCGTGGGCTGGGCGGAGTTGGGCAAACGGGAGAAATAACCGCTCCGCGCGCCGTCGGCTCAGCAGGATCGGGGTGGGGCGCCGCCGTCGAGCGCCTCCAGCTGGGTGACCGCGTCGCCCAGGCCGGTCACCCGGATCAGCTGCAGGCCCGCGGGCGCGGTGGAGGCGGCCTCGGTGCAGTTCTCGTCCGGCACGAGGAACACCGTCGCCCCGGCGTCGTGGGCGGCGCGCATCTTGAAGGGGATGCCGCCGATCGGCGACACGTCGCCGGCCGCGTCGATCGCGCCGGTCCCGGCGACGAACCGGCCTCCGGTGAGCTCACCCGGCGAGAGCTTGTCGACCACCGCGAGCGCGAACATCAACCCGGCCGAGGGGCCGCCGATGTCGCCGAGGCTGATGCGGATGTCGCCGGCCCGCGGCTCCACGCTGGGCCGCACCCCGAGTAGGCCCTGGGTCCGGTCGGGGCTCGCGGCCAGCGCGACGTCCGCCGTCTGCTCCTGTCCGCCGCGGCGGTAGGTCACGGTCACGTTCTGGCCCGGGGTGGTGCCGGCGAGCGCCTGAGACACCGAGGCGGGCGTGCCGACGGGGCGCCCCGACACGGCGATGATCTCGTCGCCGATCCGCAGCGCGGAGGCGGCCGGGGAGTCCGGGACGACCTCGCCGACGACGACGCGGGTGGGGATCGCCAGCTGCGTCATGGCGGCGAGCTCGGCGTTCGACTCGGAGGTGGCGAACTGCTGGGTGTTCTCGGCACGCACCTGGGCGTCGGTCTTGCCGGGCGGGAAGATCTGCGCTCGGGGCACCACCTGCCGGTCGCCCGACATCCAGGCCCGCAGCATCTGCACGAACGTCAGGCGGTCCGAGACCGCCACCGTAGTCATGTTGAGGTGCCCGGAAGTCGGGAAGGTCGGCAGCCCGTCGACGGTGACGACCGGGGCTCCGCCGACGTCGCCGAGCGTGTCGTAGGTCGGGCCCGGGCCCAGCGCCACCAGCGGGACGGGCGTGCTCGTGCCGAGCACGCACAGCACCGCCGCGAGCAGGGCGGCGGGCAGGAGCGTGCTCGAACGGCCTACCACGGGAGAGCAGCCTAGGCGGCCGCCTGTGCGATCCGCGTACCGTGGGGCCATGACGAACGAGCCGCCGTTCGGGTTCGGCTTCGGGCCGTCCGACCGGGACCCCGACCGCGACCCCGACCGCGAGCCCGACCAGAACCCCTTCGGCTTCGGCGCCGGCTTCCCGGGTCTTCCGGGCGGGATGCCCGGCATGCCGGGAATGCCCGGGATGCCGCCGGGTGGCTTCGACGTGAACCAACTCGGGCAGATGCTCACGCAGCTGGGTCAGATGCTCAGCCAGGCCCAGAACACCGGCGGTGGCCCGGTGAACTACGACCTCGCGGCGAACATCGCGAAGCAGCGCCTGGCGGGGACCACGTCGTCGCTGACCGACGCGCAGCGCTCTGCCGTGCGCGACGCGATCCGGTTGGCCGAGCTCTGGCTCGACCCGGCGACCACGTTCCCGGCCGGCGCCTCCGAGGTGGCCGCGTGGTCGGCGAGCGAGTGGGTGACCGCGAGCCTGCCCACGTGGAAGCGGCTCTGCGACCCGGTCGCCCAGCGCGTGTCCGTGGCCTGGGTCGAGGCGTTGCCCGAGGAGGTCCGCGCAGGTGCCGGGCCGATGCTGGCGATGCTCGGCCAGATGGGCGGCCTCGCGTTCGGCAGCCAGCTCGGAGGCGGACTGGGCCAGCTCGCCGCCGAGGTGCTCAGCTCGACGGACGTCGGTGTGCCCGTCGGCCCGGCCGGCACCGCCGCGCTGCTGCCGGAGAACATCGAGAAGTTCACCGCGGGCCTGGACCGGCCCGCCAGCGAAGTGATGATCTACCTCGCGGCCCGGGAGGCGGCGCACCAGCGGCTGTTCGCCCACGTCGGCTGGCTGCGGGAGCGGCTGCTCGGCACGGTCGAGGAGTACGCGCGGGGCATCACCGTCGACACCTCGCGGATCGAGGAACTGGCCCGCGGCATCGACCCGTCGAACCCTGGCGCCATCGAAGAGGCCATGCAGTCGGGCATGTTCGAGCAGCAGACCACCCCCGCGCAGAAGGCGGCGCTGGCCCGGCTCGAGACACTGCTCGCGCTGATCGAAGGCTGGGTGGACGCCACGGTCGCGGACGCCGTCGGCGACCGGCTGCCCGGTGCGGCGGCACTGCGGGAGACCCTGCGGCGGCGGCGGGCGTCCGGCGGCCCGGCCGAGCAGACGTTCGCGACGATCGTCGGGCTGGAGATGCGGCCGCGCCAGCTACGCAACGCGGCCGAGCTCTGGCGGAGGTTGGGCGAGCTGCGCGGTGTCGCGGGGCGCGACGCGCTGTGGGCGCACCCTGACCTGATCCCGTCGGCCGAAGACCTGGAAGACCCCGCGGCGTTCGTCTCCCGCGAAGAGCTCGGCGACCCGATCGCCGAGCTGGAGAAGACGATGCGCGCGGAGAGCGCGGCGGAGGCCTCGAAGGCGGAGTCCTCGAAGACCGAGGAGTCGGAGTCGTCAGAGCCCGAGTCCCCGGCCGAGGGGTCCGAGGGCGGCGAGGGACCGGCCAAGTCCTGACGGATCGCTGACGAGCGGCACCTTCTTCGAGCTTCAGACGGCGACGGTGCCGCTCGTCGGTGCGTCGGGGTCGGCGTCCGTGGGGACGTCGCCGTCGGTGCCCACCAGGCCGAGTCCGGCCGCGGCCGACAGACCCTCCAGGTAGCCCATGGCGCGCTCCGTGCGCGGGTAGCGGCGGACCCAGGCCCAGAACGCCTTGTCGTGGCCGGGTTCGAGCAGGTGCGCCAGCTCGTGGACGAGCACGTAGTCGACGACCCAGGCCGGCGCGTCGCGCAGGCGCTCGCTGACCCGGATCGTGCCGTCGGCCGGGGTGCACGACGCCCAGCGGGTGCTCATCGTGGGCACCCACCGGACGGTGGTGGGCTCGGCGCGGCCCTCCAGATAGCGACGCGCGAGCTCGACGCTGCGGCGGCGCAGTGCGTCGTCGCCCGTGCGTGCGGGCGAGCGGCGACGAGCCTCGCTGCGTTCGAGCCGGCGCACCATCTCGTCCACCCAGCGCGTCTCCTCCGACTCGCTCATCCAGCCGGGGATGAAGACGATGACCGTGTCGCCCTCGCGCCGGGCACTGACCATCCGGCGACGGCGTTCGCTACGACGGACCTCCACGACAGCGGGCCTGACCACGGACCAAGACTATCCCCGGCCGGTCCGCCCCACGGAGCCGTCGGCGCCGGCCGTCCCGAGTTGTCCACAACCCGGGGCGGCCTGTGGACAGCCGGATGCGACGGAACGCGACGAACGGGATTCTCTGTGCATGACGTGGTCTCCCTCCGCCCTGCCGCGCCGGCTGCGCCTGCCGCCACACCGGTCGCTCCTCCTGCGGGGACCGTCCGCGCGGCTGCTGGGCCTGGATCCGCGGACGGCGCTCGTGGTCGACGACCTGCCGCCGCCGCTGGCACGGATGCTCGACGAGCTGGCCGCGCCGGTGGAGCGAGTGGGCCTGGTGGCCCGGGCGGAGCAACGGGGTGCGGACCGCGACGCGGCCGAGGAGCTGCTCGGGCGGCTGGTCGGCAGCGGAGTGCTCGTGGATGCGGACAGGCCGGACCGGGTGGCCCGGCAGCGTGCGGCGGCGGCCGTGACCGTCGTCGGCGGCGGCCGGCTCGCCGCGGGAATCGCAGCAGGGCTCGGGCTCGCGGGCATCGGCAGCGTGTGGGTCGAGGCCGGCCCGGACGGTCCGGTGCAGGAGTGCGATCTCGGCACGGGTCTGCTCGACGGCGATCGTGGCCGGCCCCGGGCTGAGGCGATCGCCGACGTCGTCCGACGTGTCGCACCGGGCACGAGCGTCGGGCCGCCGCCGGCCCGGGCCGTTCCCGACCTGTGCGTGCTGGCCGACGCCGTCGTCCCGGACCCCTCGCTGCTCGCGGCCCTGCACCGCGACCGGATCGCGCACCTGCCTGTGCGTCTGCGCGACGGCACGGGAGTCGTCGGACCGCTGGTGTTGCCGGGTCGCTCAGCGTGCCTGACGTGCATCGAGCTGCACCGGTGCGGCCGCGATCCCGGCTGGCCGGCCGTCACGGCCCAGCTCGTCGGGCAGCCGGGCCGGGGAGACGCTGCGACGGCGGCCGCCACTGCGGCGTTGGGTGTGGCCCAGGTGCTCGCCGCGCTGGACGCAGCGGCGGGCGGAGCGACGCCCGCGCCGTCGGTGCTCGGCGCCACGCTGGAGATCGACATCGCCTCGGGCGGGCTGCTGCGCCGCGGGTGGCCGGCGCACCCGGACTGCGGGTGTGGTGCACCACCATTCGCGCAGACATGCGGGCCGCGCGCCGAGCGGGGGACAATCATGAGGTGATGACCGCAGCGAGGCCCTCGAAGTGAGTGACATCCCCCGGCGTACAGCAGCACGAACGGCCAAGCTCGCGAGCCTTCCGCTGGGAGTGGCCGGCCGGGCCGCGGCCGGGTGGGGCCGTCGGCTGGCCGGTGGCAACAGCGAGGAGATCTCCGCGCAGATGATGGCGCGCAGCGCCGAGCAGCTGTTCGCCGTACTGGGCGAGCTCAAGGGCGGCGCGATGAAGTTCGGTCAGGCGCTGTCGGTGTTCGAGGCCGCGGTGCCGGACGAGCTGGCGGGCCCGTTCCGCGAGTCGCTGACGAAGCTGCAGCACGCCGCCCCGCCCATGCCGACCCGCGACGTCCACCGGATGCTCGTCGAGCAGTTCGGGCGGCGGTGGTCCGAGCGCTTCCGCGAGTTCGACGAGACGCCCGCCGCGGCCGCCAGCATCGGCCAGGTGCACCGGGCCGTGTGGCACGACGGTCGCGACGTCGCGGTGAAGGTCCAGTACCCAGGTGCCGAGGAGGCGCTGCGGTCGGACCTGCGCCAGCTCTCGCGCATGAGCAGGCTGCTGCAGCCGCTGGTGCCGGGCCAGGACGTCAAGCCGCTGGTCGAGGAGCTGCGCGACCGCATGGAGGAGGAGCTCGACTACCGCGACGAGGCCGCGAACCAGCGAGCGTTCGCCGAGGTGTTCGCCGACGATCCGCTCATCACGGTGCCCCGGGTGGTGGCGTCGGCGCCCCGCGCGATGGTGAGCGAGTGGGTCAGCGGGCGGAAGCTGTCGGACGTGATCGCGAACGGTACGGCGGCGGAGCGGGACCACGCCGGAGCGCTCCTGTCCGAGTTCCACTACTCGGCTCCCGCGCGGTCCGGCCTCCTGCACGCCGATCCGCACCCGGGCAACTTCCAGATCCTGCCCGACGGGCGGCTGCTGGTGCTGGACTTCGGCGCCGTCGCCCGGCTGCCCGACGGTCTGCCGCGCCCGTTGTCGGTGATGACCCGGCTCGCCCTGGAGAACCGGCCGGACGACCTGGTCGGTCTGCTGCGCGGCGAGGGGTTCCTGCTGCCGGGGACGAACGTGACCGGAGCCGACCTCATCGCGTACCTCGCCCCGTTCGCCGAGCCGTTGCGCACCGAGAACTTCCACTTCACCCGCCGCTGGCTGCAGAGCCAGGCGGAGCGGTTGGGCGACATGCGCAGCTCGACCTTCGACATCGGCCGCCGGCTGAACCTGCCGGCGCAGTACCTCCTCGTGCACCGGGTGACGATGGGGACGCTCGGGGTGCTGTGCCAGCTCGACGCCCGGGTGCCGTTGCGCGACATCGTCAACAGGTGGAACCCCGCGACGTTCGTCGACGTCTAGCAGGGAGGCGGCGCGCGGGGGAAATTTCGCAGCGTCCGCCGAGGTTGCGCGGGTCATGGCAACCCAGATCGTGGCCACCACGTTCGGTGGCCCGGAGGTCCTGTCCCCGGTGGAGGTCGAGGTCCCGCAGCCCGGGCCCGGTCAGGTGGTGATCGCGGTGAAGGCCGCGGGCGTCAATCGGGCCGACCACAAGATCGTGTCGGGGATGATGGGGGCGGATCCGGAGCGCCTGCCGTTGCCGGTGGGGCTCGAGGTCGCGGGGGTGGTGACCGCCGTCGGTCCGGACGCGACCGGGCCCGGCGGGCCGATTGCAGTCGGTGACGAGGTCGTGGCGCACCCCGTCAGCGGTGGGTACGCCGAGAGCGTCACCGCTCCCGCGAAGGTGGTCGTGCCGAAGCCACCGGCGCTCGACTGGACGGTCGCGGGGTCGGTCCTGCTCGTCGGCGGCACAGCGGCCCACGCACTGCAGGTCGCCGGGGCGAAGCCCGGCGAGACCCTTCTGGTGCACGGCGCTGCGGGCAGCGTCGGCCAGATCGCCGTCCAGATCGCCGTACAGGACGGGGTCCGGGTGGTCGGGACCGCGGGCGAGTCCAACCACGAGCTGCTGCGCAGCTACGGGGTGATCCCGGTGACGTACGGACCCGGGCTGGCCGACCGGGTCCGCGCCGTCGCGCCCGAAGGGGTGGACGCCGCGATCGACACGATCGGCACGGACGAGGCCGTCGACGTCTCCCTGGAGCTCGTCGCCGACCACAGCCGGATCGTGTCGATCGCGGCGTTCGGGCGGGCCGACAGCGGCATCAAGCTGATCAGCGGGGACGACCCGGAGACGAAGGTCCGGGCGAACTCCTGGCAGCGGCTGTTGCCGGCCGCCGCGGACGGCTCGCTGAAGATCGTCGTTGCCCGCACCTATCCGTTGGCGGAGGCGGCCGGGGCGCTCCAGTTCGTCCGCGACGGTCATGCGGGCGGCAAGGTCGTGCTGCTGCCGTAGGCGGCGGCCATGACGAACGACGACGGCCACCGTGAGGGCGGGATGCGCCCCCACGGTGGCCGTCGCTACATAAGCTGATCCGCACCCGTCGCCCGTTGATGGGATCGCGCCTGCGCTTCGTGGAGCAGTGAGGCGGAACGGGTCATCGGGCGGATCGGCAGTCGCTGAGTGGTCATCGGTGAATCTCCTTCGGGTGTGTGCTCGGGTCGTACGATCAGGCGCCCACGCCGGCCAGCGCCGCCGCGTATGCGGCGTCACGGGCCAGGTCGGCCTTGCTGGGCCGGCCACGTGGCCGCTTGCGCGGGACGACGGCCCCGCGCTCGAAGATCTCACCGCCCCAGACGCCCCAGGGTTCCTCGCGCTGCAGCGCACCGGTCAGACACGCGATCCGGACCGGACAGCCTGCGCAGAGCGCTTTCGCCTGTTCCAGCTCGGCCGGTGACTCGGCGAACCACAGGTCCGCGTCGCCGGAGCGGCAGGGCAGGTCGAGCCCGGCACTTGGAGCCGCGTCGAGCAGGGTGCCCAGCGCACCGGCCTCGGGTTGGTCGCAGGTTCCGCCCTCCAACGGAACCGAACGGATGAACACCGCACTACCTCCTGGTGGGTTGAGTGGACAAAAGAAAGAGGGCCACGGATCCCGGTGAGATCCGTGGCCCTCGAACTTCGGCCTGGGGTGCGCCCTAGCAGGGGCGCCCTCGTGCGGACACACCGATTCCGTTGACGGTCGGGAACGCGTCGAGCGCGACGGAGCACGTACGCTTCCGCTGCCAGCCACGGCGATTCAGTGACACGTCGATCCCGGACACGTGGGTGCCGAGGATCATCACGGTCTGCATCGTGTACTCCATCTCGGCACCTCCTCCAGGAGATCGCTCGTCAGGACGCGCGGATGCGCTCCCTCGGACCACGACAGTAGGGACACCCCGAGGGGTGCACAACCTATTTACGACAGGTTCGCCCGGTCGTCGCCCTCGGCGACGAGAGCGAGGACGGCCTCGCCGTACCGGTCGAGCTTGTTCGCGCCGATCCCGGGTATCGAGACCAGCGCCGACGAGTCGGCCGGACGTTGCTCGGCGATCGCCGTGAGCGTGGCGTCGGTGAATACCACGTACGCCGGCACCTGCTGCTCCTTCGCCGCCGACCGCCGCCAGTCCTTGAGCCGGTCGAGCAGCTCGACGTCGACGTCCGACGGGCAGTCGTCGCACCGACGCACCTTCATCGCCATCGTGCCGAGCAACGGCTTCCCGCACACGCGGCAGCGCGGCTTCGCGCCGCCGGCGGTCCGGCCGCCGGTGGGGACCCGGGCGGCGGGATGCTCGTCGGGGATCAGCCCGTAGAGGAAGCGGCTGCGGCGGCGACGGCGGCTGCCGCCGGGCTGGCGCGACAGGGCCCAGGACAGCGACAGCAGCCGCCGCGCCCGCGTGATCCCGACGTAGAGCAGGCGCCGCTCCTCCTCGATCGCCGCGTCGTCGCCCTCGGCGTGCTGAATGGGCAGCGTGCCGTCGACCAGGCCGACGAGGTACACGGCGTCCCACTCCAGGCCCTTCGCGGCGTGCAGCGACGCCAGCGTGACGCCCTGCACCGTCGGTGGGTGCGCGGCGTCCGCCCGGGCGTCCAGCTCGGCAGAGAACCGGCGCAGGTCCGCCGACGGCTCGACACCGACGAGCTCCTCGGCCAGCTCCACCAGCGCGAGCAGCGACTCCCACTGCGCGCGTTGCGCCGCACCGCCGGGCGGCTCGGCCGTCAGTCCGACGGGTTCCAGGACGGCCCGCACGGCGTCCGGCAGCGCCGCTCCCTCCGGCCCGATTCCTGCCACGCGGACCGCCGTCATCGCCCGCCGCACCTCGGGACGCGAGAAGAAGCGTTCGCCGCCGCGCACCTGGTACGGGATCCCCGCCTCGGTCAGTGCCTGCTCGTAGACCTCCGACTGCGCGTTCACCCGGAACAGCACCGCGATCTCCGCCGCCGGCGTGCCGTCGTCGACCAGGCGCCGGATCGCCCGCGCGACGGCCGCGGCCTCCGCGGGCTCGTCGTCGTACTCCTGGAACCGCGGGTCCGGCCCCGGTGGCAGCTGCCCCACGAGCTGCAGGCGCGTGCCCGCGACCCGGCCCCGCGCGGCGCCGATCAGCGTGTTCGCCGCCGACACGACCTGCGGGGTTGACCGGTAGTCGCGCGTCAGGCGCACCACCACGGCCTCAGGGAACCGGCGCGGGAAGTCGAGCAGATGCCGCGGATCCGCCCCGGCGAAGGTGTAGATCGTCTGGTTGGCGTCGCCGACGACGGTCAGGTCGTCGCGACCGCCGAGCCAGGCGTCGAGCACACGCTGCTGGAGAGCCGTGACGTCCTGGTACTCGTCGACGACGAAGCAGCGGTAGCGGTCGCGGAACTCCTCCGCCACACCGCGGTTCTCCTCCAGCGCCGCCGCGGTGTGCAGCAGCAGGTCGTCGAAGTCGAGCAGCTCGGCGCGGTTCTTGAGCTCCTCGTAGCCGGCGTAGACGGCGGCGACCTGCTCGGCGGGCCCGGGGACGTCGCGGCGCAGCCGGGCGACGGTCGCCGGGTAGTCGCCGGGCGTGACCAGGCTCGCCTTCGCCCACTCGATCTCGCCCGCGAGGTCGCGCAGCGACGCCGCATCCGTTCCCGCACGGGCGCGCGCCGCCGCCTGCCCGACGATCCGCAGCTTGCCCTCGAGGAGCTGCCACTGCTCGCCGCCGACGACCTGCGGCCAGAAGTAGCGGAGCTGGCGCAGCGCCGCGGCGTGGAACGTCCGCGCCTGCACCCCGGAGACGCCCAGCACGCGCAGCCGCGTACGCATCTCGCCCGCGGCGCGGGCGGTGAACGTCACCGCGAGGACCTGCCCCGGTGCGACGTGCCCGGCGCGGACGAGGTGCGCGATCCGGCGGGTGATGGTGCGGGTCTTGCCGGTGCCGGCTCCCGCGAGCACGCACACCGGCCCGCGAGGCGCCGCCACGGCCGCACCCTGCTCGTCGTCCAGACCGGAAGCCGGGTCTTCGGGGGAGCTCACCGGACCATCCTGACACCCCGCACCGACACCCTGTGACGGCTGTCCACAGGGGAAGAACCGGCGCCGCTCAATGGTTGAAAGGTGCATGCCTCAGCTGACGATGTACTCCACCACGTGGTGCGGCTACTGCCGGCGCCTGAAGATCCAGCTCGACGCCGCCGGTGTGACCTACGACGAGGTGAACATCGAGCGCGACGCCGACGCCGCGGCGTTCGTCGAAGGCGTGAACGGCGGAAACCGTACGGTGCCGACCGTGCGCTTCCCCGACGACTCGGCGCTGACGAACCCCTCGCTCGCGCAGGTGACCGCCAAGCTGGATGCCCTCGCCGCGTAGTCCCACGGGTGCTCGCACCCAGGATGTCGGGCTCGTACACAGGTCGTGACCTGGGTACGAGCCCAGTTTCTTGTGTACGAGCGGTCAGGGTGTGGACAACCGGCGAGCCGGCCGCCGAGGTGGCGTCGACGGCTCGTACACAGGACACCGGGCCGGCACACAGGTCGTGACCTGTGTGTCAGTCCGGCGTTCTTGGTGCGAGCGCGCGGTCAGTCGATCGCGGCCCAGGCCTCCAGCATCGCCCGGGCGATCGACACCCCGCCCGGGAGCAGCAGCGGCGATCCCTCTGCGCCTGCCCAGTCGCCGGCGGCCAGGGCCCGCCGCACCTCTGCGCGGGTCACCCACATCGCCTCGGCGATCTCCCCCTCCGCCGGGCGCAGCGGTGCGTCCGCGTCCGCGACCGCCCGGAACCCGACCATGAGCGACCGCGGGAACGGCCAGGCCTGGCTGCCCAGGTACGCGATGTCGCGGACCGGGACGCCGACCTCCTCGTGGATCTCCCGCAGCACGCAGGCCTCGAGCGACTCCCCCGCCTCGACGAACCCCGCGAGCACCGAGAAGCGGCCCTCGGGCCAGACGGGTTGGCGGGCGAGCAGGACCCGGTCGGCGCCGTCGTGCACCAGGCAGATCACCGCCGGGTCGGTGCGGGGGTAGTCCTCGTGGCCGTGGGCCTCGCAGACGCGGTGCCAGCCGGCCGCTTCGGGGTGGGTGGGCGAGCCGTCGCGACCGCAGAACTGTGCGGCGTCGTGCCAGTTCAGTACGGCGACGGCGGTGGTGAGCAGGCCGGCACCGAGCGCGTCGAGCGCGGCACCGGCGGTGCGCAGGTCAGCGCGGTCCACCGGGTCTTCGCCCGGCACCAGCTCGCCGGCGTCGCGGACGGCCCAGTACGCCACGCCGTCCGCCTCGCCCAGCAGCACCGCGTCGTCCGGCGGAACGTCGCCGGTGGTGGGCACCGTGACGAGACGGGCGGTGCCGTCGGTGTCCATCGCCCACGGGCCCTCAGGCCGCCGCCCGGTCCAGGCGACCGGGACACGCCCGGCGGTGTCGACGACCAGCAGCCGCGCCGTGCGCCACCCCGCACGCTGCCGGGCGGTGTCCTTGCGCAACGTCTCGTCGCGGAGCACGGCCGAGCGCGACAGCACGGGCGGCCCGAGCAGGTCGAACCGCACCACCTCGGCGGTGCCGGCCTCCGGTGCACCGGCGGCCACGTCCGTCCGTGGTGTCATGGGAGGTCGACCCCGCCCAAGGCGCGCAGGCCGGGCCCGACGACCTCGGCATCGCCGACGATGACGCCGGTGAACGCGCTCGGCGCGAAGAACTCCCGCGACGCGGCGCCCACCTCCTCGACCGTGACCGCCTCCAGCCGGGCGGGGTGATCACGCAGCCACTGCACGGGGACGTCGTCGGCGGCGAGCGTGGCGAGTGTGGAGCCGAATCCGCCCTGGCTGTCGAGCGAGATCAGCAGCGAGCCGACGGCGTAGCGGCGCGCGGCGTCGATCTCGTCGGCCGTCGGCGGCACCGCGGTCATGCGCCCCAGCTCGTAGCGGGTCTCCAGCAGCGCGGCTGCAGTGACGTCGCTGGCCACGTCCGTCTCGACCGACAGGACCGCACCACCGGGGACGAACTCGGTGCCCGAGTGCGCGCCGTAGGTGTAGCCCTTGTCCTCGCGGATGTTCTCCATCCAGCGCGAGGAGAAGTAGCCGCCGAACACGAGGTTCGCCAGCTGCAGCGCGGCGTAGCGGTCGTCCAGGCGGGGCAGCGCCGGCGCGGACAGCCGCAGCTGCGACTGGACGGACCCGGCACGCGAGACGAGTTCCAGGTTCGACGCCGCCACGGGCGGTGGCGCGGTCAGTCGACGCGCAGGATGCGGGGCCGTCCAGCCGCCGAGGTACTGCTCGATGAGCGCGACCGCGTCGTGCGGGTCGAGGTCGCCGACGAGGGTGAGGATCGCGCCGCCCGGAACGAGGCCGGCGGCTTGCAGTGCGCGGACGTCGGCGGGCTCGACGGCGGCCACGTCCGGACCGGTCGGCATCTCCCGGGCGACGGGGTGGTTGCCGAACCGCTTGCGCTGCAGTGCTTCCCGGGCGATCGTCCGCGGCTGGGCCCGGGCGACGGTGATCCGCTCGACCAGACGCTCGCGCTCGCGCAGCACCTCGGCGTCCGGGTGCTGGGCGTCGGTGAGGACGTCCGCGAGCACGTCGAGGATCGTCGGCAGCCCGACGGCGAGCCCGGACCCGCCGATCTGCAGCCGCTCGGGATCGACCCCGACGCCCAGGTCCGCGCCCACTCCGGCCAGCTCGTCGTCGATCCCGACGCGGTCCCGGCTCGACGTGCCGGTGAGCAGCGTCGCGGTGAGCAGTTCGGCGGCGGCGAGGTGGCGGGAGACCGCGGCGTCGTCGGTCTCCGCCAGACCCGTCGCAACGGCGTCGGGCCCGAACGGGACCCGCAGCCGCAACTCGGCCATCGGCACCCGCGGGTTGCGGGCGACGAGCACCCGCAGGCCGTTGGCCAGCGTGACGTCGAGGACGTCCGGCAGCGGCACCTCACGTGTCGGCCCGAGCGGGGGCAGGGGCCGCGGGCCGGCGGCGGTGCGGCCGATCTCCTCGGCGGTGCGGTGTGCCGGATCGGTGGGCACGGTGACGGTCACGCCTGCTCCTCGGTGGGCTGGGTCCCGGGTTCGACGATGAGCACCGCGCGTCCCTGCCCGCGCAGCGCGGCGGCGGCCTCGCGGACCTGCTCGGACGTGACGGCTGCGAGCCGTTCCGGAAGCTCCAGCGCGAGCTCGGCGCGCCCGTAGAGCAGCTCGCGGGCGCCGAGGCCGAGCATCCGGTACATCACCCGGTCGTCTTCGTGGTGCAGCGCAGCGGACCAGCGCGCGACCTGACGGGCCAGCTCGTCGACGTCCGGCCCGGCGGCCGCCAGCTTGTCGAGCTCCTCGTCGACCGCCGACAGCACCCGGTCCGGGTCCACCGACGGCGGGTGCACGGCGGTGATGGTGAAGGTGTCGGGGTCGCGGGCGTCCAGCGGCCCCATCAGGCCCGCGCTCGCCGAGACGTCCGTGACCAGCCCGTCGACGTGCACCAGCCGGCGCTGCAGACGGGCGGCCTCACCGTCGCCCAGGATCGAGGCGAGCAGCGCGTGGCCGAGGTAGGCGTCGAGCTCCGCGCCGGGGTCGGGCAGTCGGTAGCCGACGGCGAGCGCGGGCAGCGGGGCGTGCGCGTCCGGGCTCACCGCGCGACGCTCGGTGCCGGGCAGCGGCTCCGCGAACGACGGACGGATCGGGGTGGGCCGCGCCGGGATGTCGCCGAAGTGCTTCTCGACCAGCGCGAGCACCCGGTCGACGTCCGCGCCGAGGTACCCGGCGACCGTCACCTGCGCGTTGCCCGGGGCGTAGTAGGTGTCGAAGAACGCCGCGGCATCGTCGAGGGACGCCTGCTCGAGCTCGGTGAAGTCGCCGTAGCCGTTGTGCGCGTTCGGGAACGTGTCGTAGAGGACCGGGGGCAGCAGGATCCAGGGGAAGCCGCCGTAGGGCCGGTTCAGGACGTTGAGCCGGATCTCCTCCTTGACGACGTCGACCTGGTTGCGCAGGTTCTCCGCGGTCAGCTTGGGGGCCCGCAGCCGGTCGGCCTCCAGGAACAGCGCCCGTTCCAGCGCGGCGGCGGGCAGCACCTCGAAGTAGTCGGTGTAGTCCTGGTGCGTGGAGCCGTTGAACACCCCGCCGGAGCCCTGGACGTGCCGGAAGTGGGCGAGCTTCTCCAGGCTCTCGCTGCCCTGGAACATGAGGTGCTCGAACAGGTGCGCGAAGCCGGTGCGGCCCTCGGGCTCGGAGCGGAACCCGACGTCGACGTGGACTGCGACCCCGACGACAGGGGTGTTCGGGTCGGGCGCGAGGAGCACGCGAAGCCCGTTGGAGAGGGTGGCGCGGTGGAGGTCGGGCACGACTCCGACCCTAACCGCCCCCACCGACACCTCGCCGGGCGCGCGGTCAGTCCGGGGGCAGCACCACGAACTGGCGCAGCGACAGGTCCAGGTACGTCACCGGCCCGCGGGGGCCCGGGGTGTGGTCGACGTTGATCCCGGTCTCGGGCAGCCCCAGCAGCTTGTAGCCGTCGAGCAGGCGGGTCGGGGCGTTCCAGAACACGCCGGTGCCCGTGTACGCGTCGATGAACGCCGTCGCTGCCTTCTCGTCCTCGGCGCAGACGGCCGCGGCCAGGCCCGACGTCTCGCGGGCCGCGGTGAGGGCGGCGTCGACGGGGCCGTCGACCTCGGCGACCGTCACGTGCGCCTCGTTGCCGGCGTCCAGCGCCCACTCGTGGCCGAGCCGGTGCGAGTGCGGCGGCAGGCTCGGCGTCAGGTCACGCTCGCGGAGCGCCGCCTGGGCGACGGGCCAGAGCCGGTCGTGCGCGGGACGGTCGATCAGCAGCAGGTTGAGCCGGTTGCAGACGCCGAGCCGGTCCGTGCTGTCGTGCACCATCCGCGCGACGACCTTCTCGTCCGCGCTCGCGTCGAGGTAGAGCACTCCCCCGCCGTCGGCGTGGGCCAGGACGCGGGTGCCCGCGGCGGCACCGAGCGCGGAGAGCCGGCGGGTGACCTCGCCGCTGCCGCGCACGACCACGAGGGGGACGAGGTCGGGCAGGCCGACGAGCGCGTCCGCGCCGGCGTGCCCGGGGGTCGGGACGAGCTGCACCGCGCCGGCGGGGACGCCGTTCTCCCGCAGCGATGGCGCGATCACCAGCTCGACCAGCGCGGTCGCGCTGCCCAGCGCGGCGGACCCGGTGCGTAGCACGGCGGCGCTGCGGGCCTTGAGGACCTGGGAGGCGACGTCGACGGTCACGTTCGGCCGGGCCTCGAACACCGCACCGATCACCCCGACGGGCACCCGGCGCTCGAACACCCGCTCGCCCGACGGCAGGCTGCGGACGAAGTGCTGCAGGGGCGGCTCGGGGGTGTCGGCAAGCACCTCGAGCTGCACGGCCATGTCGGCGAGGCGCTCGGGGGTCAGGCGGAGGCGGTCGAGCAGGCCACCGGTCATGCCGCCGCGCTCGGCGGCGTCGACGTCCGCGGTGTTCGCGGCCAGCAGGTCGTCGGTCCTGTCCCGCAGCGCCGCCGCCATGGTGCGCAGGGCGGCGTCGACAGCCGGTCCACCGGCGGAGCGGACGCCGGGAGCCGCGGCGGCGGCCCGCTGGGCGGCGAGGCGGACGGCGGCGTGCTCGGGGGTCTCGGCGTGGTCGACGGCGGCGGCGGTGCTGGTGCTCACGCCGGCAAGGTTGCCACGTCACGACCTGGACGGGCTCACGCGGACCTCGCAGAGCCCGGGTGCACGTCGCAGGGACTATCACCTCTGCGGAGCGGGCACGGCCTCTGCGAGGTGGGCGACCCGCTACGCCGGCTCCGTGTAGACGATCACGTTGTCGGTGTAGTGGCGGGTCGTCCGGTCGAACCGGCCGGCGCAGGTGATCAGCACCAGACGCGGCGGGCCGCCGTGGGCGAACAGGTCGGCGGGGAGGTCGGCCTTCCCGAGCTGCCGGCGCGCGACGACCCGGTAGGCGAGCGTCCGGCCGTCCGCCCCGCGCAGCTCGACCCGCTCCCCCACGCCCACCTGCCGGAGCACGGCGAACGCTCCCAGCCCGGCTGCGGCCGAGTCGACGTGTCCGGCGAGCACCGTCGTCCCGGACGTGGCGCCGGCCAGCGCGCCCGGGGACCACCACCCGACCGTGGTGGGCGGGTCGGGAACGACGAGGGCGCCGTCGGGAGTGGTGCCGGTGGGGACGACGGGGGCGCTGACGCTCCGGTCGGGCAGCGCGACGGCGACGGGGACCGTGCCGGCGGCGTTCGGGACCGCAGCCGCAGCCGGGACCGCAGCGGCGGCCGGGACCACCCCTGCATCGGCCGCCCCGTCCGGGCCGACCGCGAGCAGCACGCCCGCGGCGATGCACACGACACCGGCGACGGCTGCGGCCCACGTGGCGAGCGACCGGCCCGGATGCAGCGAAAGCGGCGTTCGGTGCGTTGAGTGCACCCAAAGCCGCTTTCGCTGCATCCGCACGCGACGGGTCTACGCCTTCCGGCGCCGCAGGCGCAACGCGGCGGCGAGCAGCAGGGCGCCGAGCCCGACCAGCGCCGCGGGCAGCGCGGGATCCGTATCCGCGGCCTGGCCGCCGGTGCCGGCGTTCACCGAGTTCGGCGTGCCCGCACCGGACGTGGTCGCCGCGTCGCGGATCGCGGCAGTGAGGGCGTCGAGACGCGCCAGTGCGTCCCGCGCGGCGGCCTTCGCCTCGTCGGAGGCGTCCGACGACGACAGCACGGCGTTCGCCGCGGCCCGGCCCTGCTCGACCAGGTCGCCGACGGCCCGCAGCCAGGCCTGGTCGAACGGCTGACCGCTGCGGCCCTGCAGGTCGTTCAGCACACCCTGGATCTGCGCACTTACGTCGTCGGTCAGCGTCAGACCCTGCGCGGTCGCCAGCGTGCGGATCTGCTCGTCGAGCGCCCGGCCCTCGGTCGAGACCCGGTCGGCGAGCGTGCGCAGACCGTCGGTGGTGCCCTTGTCGCTGCCCAGGCCGCCGAGGGCGACCAGGCCGAGCGCCGCCTGGTGGGCCTGCGCGGCCTGGTCGGCCGACAACCCGGACACACCCGACGGCGCCGCCGCCGTCCCGGTGCCTGACCCACCGGCACCGGCGGTGGCGGACGCGCCCGCCGTGCCGCTCGACGCGGTCGTGGCCGCCGGCTGACCCGCGCTGCACGCGCCACCCAGCAGGGCGACGACGGTCAGCGCCGTCGCGAGGAGCAGCCGGGTGGGTGGGACGCTCACGAGATCCTCCAACGAGTCACTATCGGTGACTCATCGTCGCGTCGTCCTCCTCGCAGCGCCTACGCCGACCTGCACTCGCAGCCGGGTCGTGACCCTGCGGTGATCAACGCGACGGCGGGGCGGCGACGTGCACCACCTTCGTGGTGGTCATCTCGTCGAGCAGTTCCGGCCCGTACCCGAAACCCGAGCCGCTCCCCCGGCGCGGCTGCGCGGCACCGCCCGGCGCCCCGCCGAACACGTTGTTGATCTTCACGGTCCCGACCGGCAGCGCCCGCCAGGCGGCCTGCGCGTGCGCCATGTCCGGGGTGAGCACGGTGGCGGCGAGGCCGTAGTCGTCGTGCACCGCCTCGAGCAGCGCGGCGTCGAAGTCCGGGACCACCCGCACCGGGGCGACCGGCCCGAAGGTCTCCTCCCGCATCACCCTCATCTGCGGCGTGCACCCGATCAGCACGGTCGGCGGGTAGTAGGAGCCCTGGCCGTCGGGCACCTCGCCGCCCGTCAGCGTGCGCGCTCCGGCGGCGAGCGCCTCGGTGACGTGGCCGTGCACGTGGTCGCGGTGCCTGCGGTCGACCAGGGGACCGAGCCGCTCCTGCCACGCGGCGGCCTCCGCGGTGAGCGCGGCGAGGAACGGGTCGGCGAGCGCGGCGTGGCAGTAGATCCGCTCGACCGACACGCAGATCTGCCCGGCGTTCGCGAACGCGCCGAGCGCAGCCTGGCTCGCGGCCCACGCCGGGTCGACGCCCTCGTCGACGATCAGCGGGTCGTTGCCGCCGTTCTCCAGCACGGCCTTCGCACCGGTGCGGGCGCAGTCGAGGGCGATCGCCCGGCCGGTCGCGGTGCTGCCGACGTGCGCGACGACGTCGACGTCGCCGGCCGCGAGCTGCGCGCCCACCGAGCCGTCGCCGTCGAGGATCTCCAGCACGCCCTCGGGCAGGTGCGCGGCGAGCAGTTCGGCGAAGCGGCGGCCGGTCAGCGGGCAGCGCTCGCTCGGCTTGTGCACGACGGTGTTGCCGGTGACGAGCGCGGCACCGAGCAGGCCCGCGGCGACGGCGACCGGGTCGTTCCACGGAGTCAGCACGGCGACGACGCCACGCGGGCCGGGCACCATGAAGTCGGTGGCGTCCCAGCTGCCGTGCAGGGTGCGCCCGCGGTGCACCGGCCCCAGCTCGGCGTACTGGACCAGCGTGCCGATCCCGGCATCCACGCCCCCGCGCGCGTCGTCGAACGGCTTGCCCGTCTCACGCTCGTTGCTCGCGGCGAGCTCGTCGGCGGCGTCACGGACGGCCGACGCGGCGGCGTGCAGCGCGGCGGCGCGCTCGGCGGCGGGGGTGCGGGCCCAGCCGACGGCGGCGGCACGCGCCCGGCCCAGCGCCCGTTCCGCCTCCTGCGGCGTGGCGATCGGGACGTGCCCGACCGTCTCGCCGGTGCGCGGGTCCAGCACGGTGATCTCTCGGGTCAGCACGTCGGTCACACCTGCCGCTACCCGTTCGGGACGGTGTTATGCGCGCCGTCGTCGATCGGTGCGACGAACGCCGTCAGGAGCGAGACCGGCGTGGTGCGGGGGCCGACGGCGGCGGGACGACCGGGCCGATGTCGCCGTCCGGCGCAGTGTCGAGGTCGACGATCACCGGCGCGTGGTCGCTGGGGCCCTTGCCTTTGCGCGCCTTGCGATCGATCCACACCGCGGCCACCCGCCCGGCGGGGTCCGCACCGGCGAGAACCAGGTCGATGCGCATCCCGAGGTCCTGGTGGAAGCGGCCGGCGCGGTAGTCCCAGTAGGTGAAGACGCGGGGGTCCGGCCAGCGGTCGCGGACCACGTCGCGCAGGCCCAGCCCGGTCAGCTCGGCCAGCGCCTTGCGCTCGGCGGGAGTGACGTGGGTGGACGTGACGAACAGCGCCGGGTCCCAGACGTCGTCGTCGGTGGGGGCGATGTTCATGTCGCCGGCGACGATCGCGGTCGCGGGGTCGGTGACCGACGCCCGCAGCGCGGCGAGCCAGTCGAGCTTGTAGAGGTAGTGCGGGTCGTCCGGGCTGCGGCCGTTGGGGACGTAGACCGAGGTGACGCGCAGGCCGCCGCAGGTCGCGGTGACCGCGCGGGCGTCGGGCGGGGAGTCGGCGGCCGGGAACCGCGGCTCGTCGGGCAGGCCTCGGACGACGTCGTCGAGCCCGACGCGGGAGAGCAGCGCGACCCCGTTCCACTGCCCCTGGCCGTGGTGCGCGACGGCGTACCCGCGCTCGGCCAGTGAGGCGCCGAGGGCGTCGGCGAACGCCTCGTCGGAGAGCTTGGTCTCCTGCAGGCAGACGACGTCCGGGGCGCGCTCGTCGAGCCAGGGCAGCAGCCGGGGCAGCCGGGCCAGGACGGAGTTCACGTTCCACGTCGCCACGCGCACGCGGGCGACGCTACCCCGGGGTCAGTCCGACTCCGGGGCCGAGGCCTTGCGGACGTAGAGCAGGCGGTCGCCCTGCTCCAGGGCGTCGACCGCGGACGCGTCGACCCGGTACAGCTGCTCGTCGCGCACGACCCCGAGGACGATGTCGGTCAGGTGCCGCGGCGACCCGCCGACCTCCGACTCGTCGACCTCGCGCTCGCTGATCGCGAACCCGGCGTCCGGGGTCAGCAGGTCCTCGACGACCTCGACGACGCTCGGGGTGGTCGTCGCCATCCCCAGCAGCCGCCCGGCCGTCTCCGCCGACACCACCACCGAGCTGGCGCCCGACTGGCGCAGCAGGTGCACGTTCTCCGACTCCCGCACCGACGCCACGATCCGCACGTTCGGCGACAGCTCGCGGGCCGTCAGCGTGACGAGGACCGCGGTGTCGTCGCGGTTGACCGCCACCACCAGCGCAGACGCCTGCATCACCCCGGCGATCCGCAGCACGCTCGAGCGGGTCGCGTTGCCGGTCACCGTCACCAGGCCCAGCCCGGACGCGGCGTCGAGGTTGGCGCGGTCCGTGTCGACGACGACGATGTCGGTCGGTTCGGCGCCGTCGCCGAGCAGCGTCTCGACGGCGGCCCGGCCCTTGGTGCCGTAGCCGACGACGATCGTGTGGTCACGCACGCGGGACCTCCAGCGCGAAATGCGGAACGACTGCCGGGAGCGCTCGGTGAGCAGCTCGACGGTGGTGCCGACCAGGACGATGAGGAACAGCAGCCGCAGCGGCGTGATCACCAGCGTGGTGATCAGCCGGGCTTGCGGGGAGACCGGGACGATGTCGCCGTAGCCGGTGGTGGAGAGCGACACCGTCGCGTAGTAGAAGGCGTCGTTGAACGAGATCGGGCTGTCGCTGCTGTTGTCGGTGTAGCCCTTGCCGCCGAGCCAGACGATCAGCGCGGCGAGGAAGAGCGAGCCCAGTGCGACGGCGAGCCGCTGCAGCAGCGACACGACCGGCGCCTCGGCAGCCGCCGGCATGCGGATGAGCCCGACCAGCGACGGGTCGGCCAACGAACGGCCGCGCCTCGAGGCGTTCACCTGCCGGGACTCCACGTGCGGACCCTAACCTCGCCGGCCCCACCCCGTCCGGGTCGGGGCGGTTCCGCGTCGTCGTCCGGAAGGCCACCTTCAGGACCTCTCACGCCCTGAAGGTGGCCTTGCTGACACGACGGGGCACGCTGCGGGCATGCGATCCCGCTACCCCGGCGCCACGGCACTCGCCGCCACGCTCACCACCACCGGCGTGCTGCACCTGGTCGCACCGGCTCCCCTCGACCGGATCGTCCCCCGCTCGCTACCCGGCACGCCCCGGTTCTGGACGCTCGCCTCGGGGATCGCGGAGCTCGGCGTCGCCGCCGCGATCGCCGCCCCGCGCACTCGACGGCTCGGAGCAGCGGGGGCCGCCGGCCTGTTCGTCGCCGTCTTCCCCGCGAACGTGAAGATGGCCCGCGACTGGTCGGACCGCCCGCTGCCGGCGCGAGCCGTCGCCTGGGCGCGGCTGCCGCTGCAGCTCCCGCTGATCGGCTGGGCGCTCGCGGTCCGCCGCCACGGCTGATCCCCGTCCGCGCCACTGTCCGGTTAGGGTGCCCCCTGCCGGTTGCGGCAGCCACAGACCGTCCTGGCAGCGACAGCGGAGGCGGACATGGTCGGTGCCGACCCGGGGGGTGTGGCCGCCGGAGACGCGCAGTTGCCCGTTCCCCGCCGCCGCGGGCTGCTCGGGCGCCGGGCCGCGTCGGGTGCGGGTGAGTCGATGGACGCCCTGGCCACCGGGATCGAGATCGCGACGGCGCTGCGCGACGGACTCGCCGCACCGGCCGCTGCGGGCGCGACACGGCGCCTGCGCGGGCTGCTCGACGCGGACGCCGTCGGCCTGATCGGCCTCGACGGTGCGCGCACCTGGAGCGGCCACGAGGTCGCCGCCGACGCACTCGTCGACGACGTGCTCCGGACGGACCGCCGGGCTGCGTACGGCGACGTCACCGCCCTGCCGCTGCGGGTCCGCGACGAGCCCGCCGGCGTGCTCGTCGTCGCCGGCGCGGTTCCCGACGCAGCTGTCCGGAAGGCCGCTGACTTCGTCTCCGACGCCCTGCACCGCGGCCGTCTGGAGTCGTCGGCCGACGCCGCGGAGCAGGCCGAGCTGCGGGCACTGCGGGCCGAGATCTCGCCGCACTTCGTCTACAACGCGCTCACCACGATCGCGTCGTTCGTGCGCTCCGACGCCACCCGCGCCCGTGAGCTGCTGCTCGACTTCGCCCTCTACATCCGGCACAACCTCGCCCGTCACGGCGAGTACACGACGCTGGCGGGCGAGTTCCGCGCGGTGGAGGCCTACCTCGCGCTCGCCCGCGCGGTGCTGGGCGAGCGGCTGCGGGTGCAGGTGCGCATCGCCCCGGAGGTGCTGCCGGTCGCGATCCCGTTCCTCGCGCTGCAGCCGCTGGTGGAGAACGCCGTGCAGCACGGCGTCGAGCACCGGGAGGGCGGCGGATCGGTGCAGGTCAGCGGCGAGGCGCAGGGCGAGGACTGCGTCATCGCCGTCGAGGACGACGGGCCGGGGATGTCACCCGAGCGGGCCGAGGACGTGCTGGCCGGTCGAGGGACCGGGGCGAGCCTCGGCCTGCTGAACGTCGACCGGCGGCTGCGCGCGGTGTTCGGCGCCGGCTACGGCCTCGTGATCGAGACCGCGCCGGGCGCGGGTACCCGGGTCGTCGTGCGGGTGCCGCGATTCCATCCGGGTGTGGTGGCGACATGACCGCAGCCGCGACCGCCGGGCTGCGCGTGCTGGTCGTCGACGACGTGGCGCCCGCTCTCGACGAGATGTGCCAGCTGCTGCGCGAGGCCCCCGGGGTGACCTCGGTCGAGGCGGCGGCCGACGCGCTCACGGCCCTGCGGATGATCCCCACGACGACCCCGGACGCAGTGTTCCTCGACATCTCGATGCCCGGCATGGACGGGCTGGAGCTGGCCGGGCTGCTGGGGCGGATGACGGACCCGCCCGCGATCGTGTTCGTCACGGCGTTCGAGCAGCACGCGGTGTCGGCATACGGCGTGGGAGCGGTCGACTACCTGCTCAAGCCAGTCTCGGCCGAGCGGCTGGGCGCCGCACTGGGGCGCGTCCACCGGGTCCGCAACGCCGGGGCGGCCCCGGCGCAGGCCGTCGACGAGCTGGCGGCCGTGCCGGTCGAACTCGGCGGACGCACCCGCTTCGTGCGCCGCGCGGACGTCCGCTTCGCCGAGGCGCAGGGCGACTACGTCCGCCTGCACACCCGCAACGGCAGTCACCTGGTCCGCATCCCGATCTCCCGGCTGGAGGAGCACTGGCGTGGCGTCGGCTACGTCCGCGTGCACCGCAGCTACCTGCTCTCGGTGCACGCGGTGCAGGAGCTGCGCAGCGACGTCAGCGGCGGGCTGTTGGCGCACACGGACGTCGGCGACGTCCCGGTCAGCCGCCGGCACGCCCGGGAGCTGCGCGACCGGCTGCTCGACGCCGCCACGCGCGGCGAGTTCGACTCCGGGGCCCGCCGGGACGGTCGATGAACCGGAGGTTGCGGTGACGGGCCGGCCCGGGGGGAAGCAGCCGCGCCGGGTCGCGGTGACCAGCCCGCAGACCCGCGTCGCGCTCGGCGGGCGGCGCGGTCCGCCCGTCCGTGCTCCGCGGTTGACACCGGACGAGCTGGCGCGGGCCGAGCGGGTCCGCGCGGTGCAGCTGCGCCGGGCGGTGACAGCCCTGCTCGCCGGCGGGGCCTTCCTGGTGGGCCTGCCGCTGCTGCTGCAGCTCGTCCCCGCGCTCGACGACGTGCGGCTGTTCGATGTGCCGGTCTCCTGGCTGGCGGTCGCCGTACTGCCGTGGCCGGTGCTCACCGCGCTGGCCTGGTGGCAGCTGCGCCGGGCCGAACGGGCCGAGGCGGAGGAGGACCGCCCGTGATCGCACTCGCGGTCGTGCCCGTGGTGCTGGCCACGCTCCTCATCGGCGCCCGGGGGGTGGCGGCGATGCGCACGACGTCGGACTTCCTCGTCGCCTCCCGCCGCATCTCCCCCGCCTTCAACGCCGCGGCCGTGTCCGGGGAGTACCTGTCGGCCGCGTCGTTCTTGGGCATCGCCGGCCTGGTCGTCAAGGGCGGGGTCGGGGCGCTCTGGTACCCGGTCGGGTTCACCGCCGGCTACCTGCTGATGCTGACGCTGGTGGCCGCGCCCATGCGGCGTACCGGCGCGCTGACCGTCCCCGACTTCGCCGAGGCCCGGCTCGCCTCCCCCGTGCTGCGCAAGCTGTGCGCCCTGGTGGTGCTCGTGATCGGCTACCTGTACCTGGTGCCGCAGTTCACGGCGGCCGGCCAGGTGCTGACGCTGGTCGGCGGCGTGCCCTACTGGGTGGGTGTGGTGGTGGCCGGGGTCGTGGTGAGCGTGACGCTGGCCCTGGGCGGCATGCGGGCGGCGACCTACGTCCAGGCGTTCCAGTTCGCGCTCAAGCTGGTGCTCTTCGCGGTTCCGGCGCTGTGGCTGCTGCTCGCGGTGGGCCCGGAGGTCCGCCACCAGGCCGTGCACCCGGTGGAGTTCACCCGGTTCACCGCACCGACCGCCGTCGATTTCACCCTCGACACCCGCTTCGAGCTGACGGAGCCGGTGACGGTCCGGATCGACGGCGGCGGTGCCGTGCCGCTCGAGCCGGGACCGCATACAGCGGAAGGCGGAGCACGCTGGGAGTTCCCGGCCGGTGCGGCCGTGCCGCGGATCGACGGCGCGGCCGTACCCGGCAGCGCGACCTGGCAACGCCCGCTGCTCGACGCCGGGTCGGCCGGGCACCCGCTGCTGGGGACGTGGTCGGTGCTGATGGCGACGGCGCTGGGCACGATGGGGCTGCCGCATGTGCTGGTCCGCTTCCACACCAGCCCGGATGGCCGCGCCGCCCGGCGCACCGCCGCGATCACCGTCGCGCTGCTCGGCGCGTTCTACCTGTTCCCGGCGGTGTACGGGCTGCTGGGCGCGGTGCTGCTCCCGCAGCTGTACCTCTCCGGTGCCACCGACACGGTCGTCGTCGCGCTTCCTTTGCGGGTCGACCCGGGCTGGCCGGGCGACCTGTTCACCGCGCTGCTCACCGCGGGCGCCTTCGCGGCGTTCCTGGCGACGTCGCTGGGGATGCTGCTCGCGGTCTCGGGGGCGGTCTCGCACGACCTGGTCCCCGCCGGCCTGCGCCGGCTCCGGCTGACGCCGCTCGCCGCCGCGGCCGTCGCCGTGCTGCTCGCGCTACCGGGAGCGCGCCTCGACGTCGGGGCGCTGGTCACCTCCGCGTTCGCGGTCGCCGCGTCGACGTTCTGCCCGCTGCTCGTGCTCGGGATCTGGTGGCGACGGCTGACGGCGCGCGGGGCGCTGGTGGGGATGGTCGTCGGGTTGGTGAGCTCGGCAGGCGTGATGGCCGCCGGGCTGGTTGCCGGCCTGGAGCCCGGGATCCCGGCGCTCCTGCTGGCCCAGCCTGCGCTGTGGTCGGTGCCGTTGGCGTTCGTCACGATGATCGCGGTCTCGCTGCGCGGCAACCCGCCCTCGGGAGCGGCGTCGGCGATGCTGCGGCTGCACCTCGACGAGTCGGCGCCGGCGGCTCCGCGGCCCTGACGCGGCTCTAGGTTGCGGACGGCCGGGGCGGGCGGAGGGCCCGCACCGCTGCCGGGTCACACGGCTGCACGACGATGTTCGGCGCGATCCGGTAGGGCCGCGCCAGCAGGATGCCGCCGAGCCGACGGCGCAGCCGCGACACCTCGGCGCGCACCGTCACCGCGTGCCGGTCGTCGCCGAACACCGCCGAACTCAGCGCGAAGGCGTCCATACCCGCCGGTCCTGCCCGCATGAGCAGCGCGAGCAGCTCGGCGTGCCGCGGGGTCAGCGGGTGCCGCCAGACCGCGCTGCCCTCGACGACGGCGTGCGGCGGGCGGGAACGCAGGTCCAGCCGCAACCGCGTCGGGACGGCGCCGAACTCGTCGCGGCGCAACAGCCAGCCGCCGGGCACCGGCTCCGGCACGCAGCTGCCGATGCCGGGCACCATGCACCGCTCGCCCTGGACGGGCACGGCGACCCGGGCCGTCCCGATCGCCCCGCTGACCGCCGCCACCCAGCCGTCGTGGTCGACGACGGCCGCGGGGCCGCCGACCCGGCGCAGGATCGGGGCGGCGGTCACCCGGAGCGCTTCCAAGCCGGCCTCGCGCTGCCGCCACAGGTCCGCCTCGGCGAGCCGCACCGCAGTGCCGACCAGCGCCACCGCCGCGGGGTGCACGGTCGCCGCAGGCCCGGAGATGTCGACGATCCCGAGCAGGGCCCCGGTCCGCGGGTCGTGCACCGGAGCGGCGGTGCACGTCCACGAGTGCAGGCTGCGCTGGTAGTGCTCGGCGGAGAACAGCTGCACAGCGGCCCGCTCGACCATCGCGGTGCCGATCGCGTTCGTCCCGACCGCGGTCTCGGTCCAGGTCGCTCCCTCGGTGAAGCCGAGCACGTCCGCCCGGCGCCGGACGCCGTTGCACCCGTCGCGCCACAGCACCACGCCGTCCGCGTCGGTGACGACCATGATGTGCTGCGCCTCGTCCGCGACCGCCGCGAGGCTCGCCCGCAGACCGGGCAGCACGCCGTGCAGCGGACTGGCCCGGCGGCGCCGCTCGACGTCGTCCACCCCGACCGGGTCGCCCGCCGATGCCCGGTCCGGGTCGTGCCCGTCGGCCTGCATCCGCGTCCAGGAACGGGCCACGACGCCACGCGGGGCGGCGGGCAGCGTGTGCCCGGTCAGCATCGCCTCGTGGGTGCGGTGCAGCAGGTGGGCGTGGCTGCGCAGGTCGGTGCCCCGGCGCACCGCCCAGACCCCGTCGTCCACGTCCTCATCCTGCGCCCGCAACATCATCCTGACCAGCGTCGACCGGTGCTACGAGGTGCGGGCCAGCCAGTCCGTGATGCGCTTATTGATCTCCTCGGGGCGCTCGACGAGCATGAAGTGCCCGACACCCTCGATCAGCTCGGCGTCCGAGTCCGTTCCGGCGTAGCCCTTGACCCGCTCGACCTGCTCCTTCGTCACGCCGTGGCAACCGTCGTTGGTGCCGTGCAGGTAGAGCACCGGCTGGGGCGCGCTGCCGCCCCACGCCGACTCTTGCTCGGCGGCCCACTCAGGCGAGCCGAAGCGCGTCGGGTCGAACTGGCCCCAGTAGTACCCGAGGGCGGCGCGCAGGTGGTCGGGATCGCGCAGCGCCTCGCGGATGTGGACCATGTCGTCGTCGGCCCGGTAGCCCGGCGACCAGTCGCCCCAGATGTCCTGGATGAACTGGAAGTCGTCCTGCCGGATGCGGTCCTCGATCACCCGCTGCATCTGGAAATACCAGAAATAAAAGCTCTTCTTGATCTGGCTGTAGGTGCCGAGGTTCTCGCCGAAGATGTCGAACGGCGGGATGTTGATGATGACGGCCCGGCCCCACAGCTCCGGTGCGCGACCCAGTGCGCCCCACGCCCCGACCGCACCCCAGTCGTGGGCCACGAGCAGCGCGTCGGAATCCCCGCCCAGCGCCCGTGCCAGCGCGATCTGGTCGGCGACCATCACGCTGGTGTGGACGTTGTAGCGCAACGGAGGCAGCTCGGTGGGGGCGAACCCGCGGACGAACGGGGCGACGGCGTGGAAGCCGGCCCGCGCGAGCTCGGGCAGCAGGTACCGGTAGGTGAACGGAGAGTCCGGGAATCCGTGCATGCACAGCGCGAGCGGACCCTCGCCGGCCTCCAGGTACTCGAAGGTGATGCCGTTGGCCGCTACCCGGCCGCGTCCGAGCTCGGACATCTCGACCTCCTCGTCGTGGTCGTTCGTCACGACGGAGGGTGGTGCGCGTCCGGCCCGGTTCGCCACCGTTGCACGAACCTTGCAATGACGTCCGAGACCCGCGCGTGACCCACATCACCGTTCGTCGGGAACTTCGACCGTTCGTCGGCCGTTTGTCGATTCCCTCGGCGGCGCGGCCCGCACGACTTCCTCGACGACCGGTTTCGGCCTTTCCTTGTCCACCGGGAGCCCGCGAGGGCGCCGTGACGTGCGAGGAGGCACCGTGACTGCGACCGAACGACCGTCACCCCCCGATCCGTCGGGGTCAGAGGAGCGGGACTGGGAGGAGATCTCCTCCCGACCCGAGTTCCAGATCCTGCGCCACCGGCTGCGCAGCTTCGTGTTCCCGATGACGGGGCTGTTCCTCGGCTGGTACCTGCTCTACGTGCTGCTGGCCAGCTACGCGCCGGCCTTCATGGCCATCAAGCTCTTCGGCAACATCAACGTCGGGCTCGTGTTCGGGTTGCTGCAGTTCGTGTCGACGTTCCTGATCACGTTCCTCTACGTCCGCTTCGCGGACCGGAAACTGGACCCGTTGGCCTTCCAGCTGCGTGACGACATCGAGCACGGCCGCCGCACCGAAGGAACCGAAGGAGACGCCAAGTGATGCCGCTCGCCCAAGGGGTTGCGGGCAGCAACCCGATCCTCAACCTGGCGATCTTCGGGCTGTTCGTCGTGGTCACGCTCGCCATCGTGATCCGCGTCAGCAAGCGCGCCTCCAGCGGCGCGTCCGACTTCTACACCGCGGGCGGCGGCTTCTCCGGCCCGCAGAACGGCGTGGCGATCTCGGGCGACTACCTCTCGGCCGCGTCGTTCCTCGGCATCGCCGGCGCCATCGCGATCAACGGCTACGACGGCTTCCTCTACTCCGTCGGGTTCCTCGTCGCGTGGCTGGTGGCGCTGCTGCTGGTGGCCGAACTGCTGCGCAACACCGGCAAGTACACGATGGGCGACGTGCTGGCGTTCCGGATGCGGCAGCGCCCGGTCCGCGCGGCGGCCGCCACGTCCACGCTCGCTGTCTCGTTCTTCTACCTGCTGGCCCAGATGGCGGGCGCCGGCGGCCTCGTCG
Organism: Pseudonocardia charpentierae; assembly: GCF_031845345.1. NCBI lineage: Bacteria > Bacillati > Actinomycetota > Actinomycetes > Pseudonocardiales > Pseudonocardiaceae > Pseudonocardia > Pseudonocardia charpentierae. The sequence goes on from NZ_JAVREJ010000014.1 coordinate 112,035, forward strand.
CGCTGCTGCTCAACATCACCAGCAAGACCGGCCAGGGCGTCGTCATCGCGATCGTCGGCGCCGTGATGATCGCCTACGTGCTCATCGGCGGCATGCGTGGCACGACCTGGGTACAGATCATCAAGGCGGTGCTGCTCATCGCCGGCGCCGGGATCATGACGGTCTGGGTGCTCGCCAAGTTCGGCTTCAACCTCTCGTCGGTGATGGGCGCCGCTGTCGACCGCGCCGGCCAGGGCGGTGAGAAGCTGCTGTCGCCAGGCGCGCAGTACGGCAAGAACGGCACGACCCGGCTCGACTTCATCTCCCTGGGCCTCGCGCTGGTGCTGGGCACCGCAGGCCTGCCGCACATTCTCATGCGCTTCTACACGGTGCCCACGGCCAAGGAGGCCCGCCGCTCGGTGGTCTGGGCGATCTCCCTGATCGGCCTGTTCTACCTGTTCACGCTGACCCTCGGGTACGGCGCGGGCGCGCTGGTCGGCCCGGATGCGATCAAGAAGGCTCCGGGCGGTGCCAACTCGGCCGCTCCGCTGCTGGCCTACGAGCTCGGCGGCACCATCCTGCTCGGCATCATCGCCGCGGTCGCCTTCGCGACGATCCTCGCGGTGGTGGCCGGCCTGACGATCACCGCGTCGGCGTCGTTCGCCCACGACATCTACATCAACGTGATCAAGCACGGCAAGGTGCAGGACGAGCAGCACACCGAGGTCAAGATCGCCCGGCGCACGGCCATCGTCATCGGCATCGTCGCCATCCTCGGCGGCATCCTGGCGAACGGTCAGAACATCGCCTTCCTGGTGGCGCTGGCCTTCGCGGTGGCGGCCTCGGCGAACCTGCCGACGATCCTGTACTCGCTGTTCTGGAAGCGGTTCAACACCATGGGCGCGCTGTGCAGCATCTACGGCGGCCTCGGGATCACCCTGATCCTGATCATCTTCTCGCCGGTGGTGTCCGGGAAGCCGGTCGACCCGGCGACGGGCCGCAGCACGTCGATGATCCAGGGCGTCGACTTCCACTGGTTCCCGCTCGACAACCCGGGCCTGGTCTCCATCCCGCTGTCGTTCCTGCTCGGCTACCTGGGCACCGTGCTCAGCAAGGAGCGGCCGAACGCGAAGAAGGTCGCCGAGATGGAGGTCAAGTCGCTGACCGGCGCGGACGCGGCCAAGGCGCTCGTGCACTGACACGTCCACTCCCCCTCACCGGGGCAGCTCGGCGTCCGGACACCCGCTGTCGTCTTACGTGAACAGACAGGCGGACGCCGAACTGCCCCGTTCTGGCCCCGCTCGACATCGAGCGGGGCCAGATGTCTGTCATGACGTGGTCAGCCGGCCACCGGGACCGCGGCGAGCAACGCGCGCAGGCCGTCAGCGTCGAGCAGGTCGACGGGGCGCAGCGTCACGCCGTGGCGGACGTAGTGGAACGCCGCCCGCACGCGCTCCGGCGGGCATCCCGCCAGTGCGGCCCAGGCGATCCGGTACGCGGCGAGCTGCACGTTCAGCGTCGCCCGGCGTGCGGGATCGGGCAGCGCGCCGGTCTTCCAGTCGACGACCGTCCAGCCCCCGTCGGCCTCGGCGTACACCGCGTCCATCCGCCCGCGCACGGAGATCCCGTCGATCACGGTCTCGAACGGCACCTCCACCTCGTACGGCTCGCGTTCCGCCCACCGCGACGCCAGGAACGCCTCCTGCAGTTCCTCCAGCAGGTCGTCCGACGCGGCGCCCTCGTCCGCGGCGCCGGGCAGCTCGTCGACGTCGAGCAGCTGAGCGGCACCGAACCGCTGCTCGAGCCAGGCGTGGAAGGCCGTGCCGCGGCGGGCGTGCGGGTTCGGCGGCAGCGGGAGCGGGCGACGCAGCCGCGCGGCCAGGGCGCCCTGGTCGGTCGCCAGCTCGACGAGCCTGCTGACCGACAGGTGCGCGGGCAGCGCGACGACCGGGCGTACTCCCGCGGCGGCGCGCTCGGCGAGGAGCACGTCGACGTCGGAGGCCCAGCCGTCCGGGTCGGCCGGGTCGTCGGGCACCTCCGGGTCGTCGGGCACCTCCGGGTCGTCGGGCTCGGCCGGGTGCTCAGGCTCGGCCGGCTGCTCGGGCTCGGCCGGCTGCTCGGGCTCGGCCGCTGCCTGCTCCTGCAGCGCCGCGCGCACCAGCTCGGCCCCGCCGTGCACGGCGGCGGACCGCGCACCCAGCGGGTCGACCGGCCACTCGGCCGTGACGGTCTCCGCGGTGGCCGGGTTGTGCACGCCGAACTCGGGCTCCTCCGCCCAGTGCTCGACACGACCCACCCCGGTCGCCTCCACCGTGTCGCGGACCTCCTGCAGGAACGCCGACGGCAGCCGCGGCCGGTCGCCGGTCGGGCCCCACCGGTGCCCGGACACGAGCAGCACCCGTTCCGCCCGGGTCAGCGCCACGTAGAACAGCCGCCGCTCCTCCACCAGCCGCCGCTCGTCCAGGGCATCGTCGTGGGCCGTCAGGGCGGCCTCCACGACCTTCCGGTCCGCGCCCGGAGGCGGCGCCTCGAACCCCGGAAGGTCCGCGGCGTCGCCGCGCAGCGGGACGGGCAGCGCGGCGGGATCGGTCAGCCAGCTCCCGCTGATCTTGCGTCCGGGGAACACCTGCCCCACGAGGTGCGGCACGGCGACGATCTCCCACTCGAGGCCCTTCGCGGCGTGCACCGTGAGCACCTGCACGCGGTCCGGCGCCACCTCGACCTCGCCGGGCGCGAACCCGTCTTCCGCCCGCTCCGCGGTGTCGAGGTAGTCGAGCAGGGCGGGCAGCGTGGAGACCTCCGCGCCCGCGGTGAAGTCGGCGACGACGTCCGCGAAGGCGTCGAGGTGGGCCCGGCCGACCGGTCCGGGACGGGCGGCCGTCTCCGCGTCGAGCAGGAGAAGACGCTCGGTGTCGGCGACCAGGTCCGTCAGGGGCACCGACGCCCGCGCCCGCAGGCGGCGCAGCTCGCCGGCGAGCCGGCGGACCCGCGCGAAGCCCGCCGGGGAGTAGCGCCCGGGCTCCCCCGGATCGTCCAGCGCGTCGACGAGGCCGGCCTGCTCGGCGTGCTCCCCGGGCAGCGCGCCGAGTGCCAGCTCCGCGGCGCTCGACGACGCGGCGTAGGTGGACGGCCCCGGAGCCAGCTCGCGGGCGCGCGCCCACAGCGCTGCGAGGTCCGCCACGCCCAGCCGCCACCGCGGACCGGTGAGGAGGCGCACCGCAGCCGGTCCGGCCAGCGGATCCGCGACGAGGCGCAGGGCGCTGACCAGGTCGCGCACCTCGGGGGTGTCGAGCAGCCCACCCAGGCCCACCACCTCCACGGGCAGGTCGCGGGCCCGCAGCGCCGCCGCGATCGCGTCCATGTCGGCCCGGCGGCGCACGAGGACCGCCGACGTGGGTGACTCCTTGCCGAAGTCCGCCGCGGCGCGCCACCGCGCTGCGACGGCGTCGGCCATCCAGTCGAGCTCCGCGGCGACGTCCGACATCAGGGCGACCCGGACGTCGCCCTCCGCCGTGCCCGGCCCCGCGGCCAGCTCGCCGACGCCGACGGCGCCGGGGGCCGCGCGCAGCGGCGCGGACGCGGCGTTCGCCAGCACCAGCACCTCCCGCGGGTTGCGGAAGCTGGTGAGCAGGCCGTACTCGTCGGCGGGCGCCCCGTCCGGGCGCGGGAAGTCGGTGCGGAACCGGGCGAGATTGCCGGCGCTCGCACCGCGCCAGCCGTAGATGGACTGGCACGGGTCGCCGACGGCGGTCACCGCCGGCGCGTCGCGCCCGGCCGGTGCACCCGGTGCGGCGCCGAACAGGGCGCGCAGCAGAACCCGCTGCGCGTAGCCGGTGTCCTGGTACTCGTCGAGCAGCACGGCCCGGTAGGTCGCCCGCTCCTGCACTCCGACCTCGGGGTGCTCCGCCGCCACCCGGGCGGCGATGGCGAGCTGGTCGCCGAAGTCGAGCGCACGCTCGGCGCGCTTGCGTGCGGCAAAGGCCTCCACCAGCGGGACGAGCGCGTGCCGCATCCGCTGGGCCTCGAGCCACCGCCGGTAGCGCTGCGACGGCTCCGCACGCTGCCGTGGCCCGGGCGGTGCCTGGTCGAGCAGCGCGGCGAGCGCCCCGGCGTGCGCCCGGACCGCACCGGGCTCGACGAGGTGCTCACCGAGCTCGCCCGCCAGGGCGAGGACGTATCCGGTGACGGTGGCGGGCACCCGGTCGACGTCCAGGTCGTCCGCCCAGCTCGAGACCACCCGGTGCGCGAGCTGCCAGGCTCCGGTGCTGCCGAGCAACCGGGCGCCGGGCTCGGCCGGCAGCCGCAGCGCGTGCTCGCCGACCAGGCGCCCGGCGTAGGCGTGGTAGGTCGCGATCGTCGGCTCGCCGGCCAGCACCGCCGCGCGTCGCTCGCCCGTGGGGTCGAGGTCGTCGAGCAGCCGTGCCCCGGCGAGGCGACGCAGCCGGGTGCGCACCCGCACCCCGAGCTGCTGCGCGGCCTTGCGGGTGAACGTCAGCCCCAGGACCTGCTCGGGAAGCACCTGCCCTGTGGCGACCAGCCAGACCACCCGAGCGGCCATCGTCTCGGTCTTGCCCGCGCCGGCCCCCGCCACCACGAGCGCCGAGGACGCCGGCGCGGCGATCACCGCGGCCTGCTCGTCCGTGGGCCGCGGCTGGTTGAGTGCCGCGGCGAGGGCCTGGGGGGTCAGCACTGCACCGTCCTACCGCAGGGGTCCGACAGTTCCCGAACTCAGAACGGGGACGCCGGTGCGTAGACGCGCAACCAGTCGACCTGCAGGGAGAAGGCCTCCGGAGTGGTCGCGTCGGGCGCCGGGATCCAGTCCTTCTTGGGACCCTGGTCGAACTGCATCGCCAGGTGCATGGGCTTGTCCGGGATGATGTTCTTGTCCGTGACGCGGAACCGTTCCACGCCGTCGACGTAGTAGACGATGCGGTCCGGCAGCCAGTCGACGGCGAAGGTGTGCCACTGGCTGAAGTCGTCTTCGGCGTAGGAGCCGTAGACCTTGTCGCTGCCGTTCGGACCGGGAAAGTGGACGATGAAGTGCGCCCGGTCGCGGGTCTCCGACGGCACCTCCATGATGTCGATCTCCCCGTCTTCCGGGAAGCGCTCCGACTCGGGCCAGAGCAGGATCGCCGATCCGAATCCCCGGCCCAGGTCCGTCCGGGCGCGGAACTCCCAGCGGCCGTAGGTCCGGTCCAACTTGTGGGCCACGCCGCCGGAGACGTTCCCGCGCGCGGTGATGTTCAGCGCGCCGTTGGACACGCTGATAGCCGAGGAGCGGCGCAGACCGTTGCCGAACGCGCCGACGCTGTCGTAGGTCCCGTAGGCCTTCGTGCGGAACGAGTCGAAGTCTTCGGTGGTCACGCGCTTCCACTCCGGCCCGGGATCGGTGGGGACGGCGGAACGCAACTTGTCGTCGACCGATGCCGAGGGCGGGGCGGGGATGGCGGACACCGTGCCGGGCAGCGCCGAGAACAGGTCGCCGGTGGATTTCGGCGATCCACCGCCGGCACCCTGGCTCCCGCAGGCGGCGAGCGCGAGGACCAGCGCGCCACACACGGCGGCCGCGCCGGCGCGGACTCGTCCGTCGAGCACTCCGGCCTCCCGTTCGCACCGAAGAGAGCGGGGAGCGCCCGGTGCGTGCCGTGACCGTACCGCGATCCGGATCCGATCAAGAACTCACCCCTTCGGACGCGTTTGACCGGTGGTCCGAGCCGGATCGGAGCAGCACCTATGACGCAGGGTCACCAGTTCACCCATCCGTGACCGAACGCCCCGACTCGTTCACCGGACAGCTCGCCCGAACCGGACATCGGTCGCAGTCCGGCCCCACCCGCGCGTGGAACCGTGAACCTGCCGTCTCCTCGGCGCAGGCCCGGACCAGGTGCTTCCACCGCTCCAGCTCGGCGGCGTCCAACGGAGGTTGCTCGGGCACCTTGGCCTCGCCGGACGCCGACCGGTCGGCGAGATAGACCAGCCGGGCTCCACCCGGGTCCGCCACCGCGCCGACCAGCTCGGTGAACGCACCCAGCGCGGCGGCCAGCTGGTAGACGGCGAGCTGCGGATGCTCGACCGCGGCCCGGCGGGTGGCGGCCGTGCGGCCCGTCTTCACGTCGACCACGACCGGGCGCCCGGAACCGTCGACCTCCAGCCGGTCCACGCGGCCGCGCAGCCGCAACACCGGGCGGCCCGCGATGTCGACATCGTCGGGGTCTGCCAGGTCCAGCTGCACGGGATGCTCGACCGCGACGAGCCGCAGCCCGTCGGCCCGGCTCCGGCGGACCCAGCCGTCGAACGCCGCGAGCATCGCCCGCACCCGGGCCAGCTCGCGGCGGCCGAACCAGGGCGCGCCGAGGTCGAGCCGTTGCCACGCGGCCTGCAGCGCACCCTCGAGCTCCGCGCCGTCCGCCCCCGCCGCGCCGGCCTGGACCAGCGCGTGGACGAGGGTGCCGGTCACCGCCGAGAGCGCGCCGACCTCACCGCCGCCGTGCCGCTCCATCATCCAGCGCAGCGGGCAACGGAGGATCTTCTCGACGTCCGACGGGGAGACGGGCACGACCTCGCCGGGGGCGCGGAGCGGAGCGTCCGTCGACAGCGGCGCGAGGCCGTACCAGTCGTCGGGCGCCGCACCCGGAACCCCGGCCCGCGCCAGGCGCGCCAGCTGGACGGCCGCCCGGGACCGGCGGGCCGACCGCGCCGCCCGGGCGTGCGGCTCCTCGCCGGGCTCCTCCAGGCTGCACACGGCCCTCCGCAGCTCACCGACCAGCTCCGCGAGCAGCAAGGCGCGGCCGGGCTTGTGCACGGAGCGGTCCGTGCGGTCGCGCCCGTCGTCGGGGGTGGGATCGAGCTCGTCGAGGAACCGCGACGGTTGCTCCCCGCCCGTCAGCGTCGCGCTGTCGGCCTGCACCGCACTGACCAGCAGCGTCTCCCGCGCGCGGGAGCACGCGACGTAGAACAGCCGCCGCTCCTCCGCGAGCAGGGGGGCGATGCGGGACACCGCCGCGGCGGGCTCGGCGACCCCGGCGACGACGTCGACCAGCCGCTCGTTGCCCAGCAGACTGCCGCGCAGCCGCAGGTCCGGCCAGGCGCCCTCCTGGACCCCGGGCACGGCGACGACCCGCCACTCCCGGCCGCGGGCGGCGTGCGCGGTCAGCAGCGCCACCGCTTCGGTGTCCGGAGCCCTGGCCGCGAGCGTGTCGCCCGGCAGCTGCTGGTCGGCGAGGTACTCCACGAAGGCGAGCACGTCTGCCCCGGGCAGCCGGTCGGCGTGCCGCGCAGCGCTGTCGAACAGCGCGAGAACGGCGTCGAGGTCGCGGTCCGCCGCGGCCCCCACCGGGCCGCCGAGAGTGGTGGCGTCGACCCAGCGCTGTTCGAGGTTCGTGCCCTGCCAGATCCGCCAGAGCACCTGCTCGGCGCCGGCACCCTCACGGATGGCCTCGCCCGCGACGGCGAGCAGCGCTCCGACCCGGCGCAGCGGGGCGGTCTCGAACGCGGGAAGGGCGGACAGCGGGTCCGGCCGCCCGAGCGCGGCGGCGCGCAGGGCCTCGACCAGCAGGGGGTCGCTCCCGATGCGTTCGTCGTCCGCGGCCGTCGTCGACGGCACGTCGTCGGCAGCCGGGCCGTCACCGTGTGGTGCCGCGTCGCCGGCTGCGTTCTCCCGGTCCTCCCGGCCCGCCGCGTGCAGGCGCAACAACCCCCGGCGCAGGCGGCGCAGGCGCATCGGGTCCGCCGAGCCCAGCGGCGAGGTCAGCAGCGCCGTGGCGGCATCGGCGTCGAGATCGTCCGGGCGGGCCGCGTACCGCAGCACCATGAGCAGCGGCACGACCGCGGACTGGCGGGCCAGCGGCAGCTCGTCCGGCGGCACCGCGATCGGCACGCCGGCGGCCAGCAGGGCGCGGCGCAGCACGGGCAGTGTGCGCCGGGCGGAGCGCGAGAGCACGGCCATCTGCGACCAGGGCACCCCGTGCTGCAGGTGCGCGCGCCGCAACCCGTCGGCGATCCAGGCGGCCTCCTGCGCTGCCGAGCCGAACACGCAGACCTGCACCTGGCCCTCTGCCTCGTCGACGGCGTCGTCCGGGCCGACCCGCGTGCGCCCCGGCCCGGCGCCGGGCAGGCGGGCGGCGAGCCTGGCGATGGCCGACCGGATCGCGGGACGCGCACGGTGGTCGACCGTGAGCACCGCGGTGGGGGCGTCGACGGCGTCGAGACCCGCAGGGTCCGCACCGCGGAAGCCGAGCACCGCCTGGTCCGGATCGCCGGCCAGCAGCACCGTGCGGGCGGTGCGGCCCAGCACCCGCACCAGCTCCATCTGCTGCGGGTCGAGGTCCTGGGCGTCGTCGACCAGGAGGTGCCGGACCCGGGCGCGCTCGGCGGCGAGCAGCTCGGGGTCGCTGGCCAGCGCGTCCAGCGCGGCACCGACGAGCTCGGCGGCGTCCAGCGCCGGGGCCGTAGCCTGCGGCGTGCCCCGGCCCGCGGCTCCGCGGAGGAGGACCACCTGCTCGTAGGTGCGGAAGAACCGGCCGGCCGCGACCCACTCCGGCACGTCGTGCCGCTTCCCCAGCGCCTGCAGCTCGTTCGGCCCCAGGCCGCGTTCGGCCGCGCGCAGGAGCAGCTCGCGGAGCTCGGCTGCGAAGCCCGGCAAGCCGATCGCCGGCCGCAGCCGGTCCGGCCAGCCCGACCCCGGCACCGTGCCGCCCGGCCAGCCGAACAGCTCGCCGGCCAGCAGGTCGCGCACCACGGCGTCCTGCTCGGCACTGGCGAGGAGCCGGGGTGGGGGGTCGCCGTTGCGGGCGGCGTGCAGCCGCAGCACCCCGAAGGCGTACGAGTGCACGGTGCGCACCAGCGGCTCACGGGCGGTGTGCACAGCCGGGGTGTCGGCGGCCCCGTCGCGGTGCAGGAGGGTGGTCAGCCGCGCCCTCAGCTCGGCAGCCGCCCGGCGGCTGCCGACGAGCAGCAGCAGCTTGTCCGGCTCACCCCCGGAACGGATCCGTCGGACGGCCGACGCGAGCAGCAGAGTCGTCTTGCCCGTGCCGGGCCCTCCGACGACGCGCAGTGGGCCGGCCTCGTGGTCGAGGGCCCACCGGGCCGCCGCCTCCCACTCCGGCTCGGGGATCGCGACGCGCGGAGGCCGCACGAGCAGGGGCGCGCTCGCGTCGTCGACAACCTCCGGTCCGAACACGACACGATTCGACCACGTACCCCCGACAGTTCCCGGCAGCGGTGCGGGGCACGATCGCGGGATGGACGACGCGACGGTCGAACGGGTGCGCGCCCTGGTCCGGGCGATCCCACCCGGCCAGGTCCGCAGCTACGGCGAGATCGCCGACGAGGCGGGTCTCAGCTCGGCCCGCCTGGTCGGCCGGCTGCTGGCCGAAGACGGCCACGACCTGCCCTGGCACCGGGTCGTGCGGGCGAACGGCACCTTCGCCCCGCACATCGCCGCGGAGCAGGCCGCGCGGCTGCGGGTCGAGGGTGTCCTCGCCGCGGACGGCCGGGTCCCGGCCGAACTCCGCCCCCGCCGCCGCTGACCGCCGACTCGCGCCGGCGAACGTGCCGACTCGCGCCGGCGAACGTGCCGACTCGCGGGGTGCCGGACGGATCAGGGGGTGTCGGGGCGGGCCGCGGCGCGGTAGCGGGCGACGACCGTGGCGACGACGTCAGGATGCGCACCGAGCGGCGCGGACACCACGTCCGCCCCCGCCTCGCCCAGCCGGGTGTGGAAGACACCCGGCGCGAGCAGCCACGTCGCCACCGCGATTCGCTGCTCCCCGGCCGCGCGCAGGCCCGCGACCACCGCGTCGACCCGCGGCGCCGCCGTGGCGACGAATCCCACCCGGACCTTGCGCCCGACCTCCACCGCGAGCATCCGTCCCGCGACCCGGACCTCCGCCAGCGCCGCGGGATCCGACGAACCGGCGGCGGCGAGCACCACCGCGTCGCCGTACCGCCAGCCCGACTCCGCCAGCCGCTGCCGGGCGGCGTGGGCCAGCAGCGGGTCCGGCCCGATCGCCGGGGTCACGGAGAACCGCTCGAGCGCCACGCCGGAGGCGGCGAGCTGGGCAGGCAGGTCCGTGCGGACGTGGTAGCCGGACGCGAGGAACGCGGGGACGACGACCGCCCCGTCCAGGCCGGCGACGGCCTCGTCCACCTTCGGACCCCGGACGTCCACGTAGCCCAGCCGCACGTCGACGCCGGTCAGCGCGGTGCGCACAGCGGCGACGATGTCCTCGACGCACGCGTGCGCGGCGTCGTCGCGGCTGCCGTGCGCCACGAGCACCAGCGGATCGATCACACCGCCCATCCGATCACAGCCTCACAGCGCGTCGCCGTGCAGGCAGTGACCTCCCACCGGCACGGGGCCGGCCGCCGGGTCCAGCGCCAGCCGGTAGCCGCGTTTGACCACCGTCTGGACCAGCTTCGGGTTGCCCAACGCCGCCCGCAGCCGCGCGATCGCCGTCTCGACGGCGTGCTCGTCGTTGCCCTTCCCGGGCAGTGCCGCGAGCAGCTCGGACCGGGGGACGACCCGCCCGGGGCGGCGGGCGAGCGTCTGCAGGAGCGTCATCCCGTTCGGGGGCACCTCCCGCAGATTGCCGTCGACGACCACGGCGTGCCCGCGCAGCTCCAGCCAGTGCCCGGCGACCGGCAGGCTGCGCGCCCGCGCGGGCATCTCGCCCTCCAGCCGCCGCACCATCGCCCCCAGCCGGGAGCGGTGCGGCTGCACCGTCGGGACGTCCAGGGCCTCCAGGGGCGCCGCCGTGACCGGACCCACGCACAGCGCGAGCACGGTCCCGCGCAGCAGCCGCAACAGGTCGTCGCGGACGCCCCGCTCGTCGGCCCGGCGCAGGAGGCTCGCCGCGGCAGGCGCGCTGGTGAACGCGAGCACGTCCACCCCGCCTGCCAGCACGGCGTCGGTCAGCCGGTCCATCGGCCCGATGTCGGCGGGCGGTTCCCATCGGTACACCGGCACCTCGACGACCTCGGCCCCCGCCATCATCAGCGCCTCGACGACGTCCGGCAGCGGCTCGCCGTGCAACTGCACCGCGATGCGCTTGCCCTCGACCCCCTCGTCCAGCAGGTGCTCGAGCACCTCCGCGGACGACTCCGACTCCGGCGACCACGCGTCCATGAGGCCCGTGGCCCGGATCGCGCCGCGCGCCTTCGGGCCCCGGGCGATCAGCGTGCCCGAGCCCAGTGCCTCGAGAAGGTCGCTCCCGAGACCCCAACCCTCCGCGGCCTCGACCCAGCCGCGGAAGCCGATCCCGGTGGTCGCCACCGTGATGTCCGGGGGCTGGGCGACGAGCGTCTTCGTGGCCGCGAGCAGGTCGGCGTCGTCCGCGAGCGGGACGATGCGGATCGACGGCCCGTGCAGGACCACCGCGCCGCGCCGCCCGAGCATGGTGCCGAGCTCCTCCGCCCGACGTGCCGCCGTCACCCCGACCGTGAAACCCGCCAGTGCGGGAACGGCCGGTGGTGCCGACTCGGAGGAGGCAGTGGTCGTCACGGGGTTCGTCACGCTTGTCCGTTCCGCAGCCGCGGCAGGCTGCATGTGGTGGGTTCCCACCGCGTGCCACGGCCAACCGGAGGTGCCCGGGGCGCGGCACGGCGGCGACCACACCATGGTCGCCGCCGCCGGTAACCGGACCGGGTCCACGGTGTTTCCGCGGCGTGTCCGCCGCCTAGACGCGGGCGTAGGCCGCCCGGGGGTGGGAGACATCGACCGGCACGGGTCGCAGGTAGACGACGTAGGTGACCGCGATGCACGCCACGTAGAACGCGATGAACGCCCAGAACGCCGGGTCGCCCGTCTTCGCCGTGAGGAACGACTGGCGGAACGCCATGTTGATCAGCACGCCGCCGAACGCCCCGACGGCGCCGATGATCCCGATCGCGGCACCGGAGACCTTGCGGGCCCGCAACAGCTGCGTGCGCTCGTCGCCACCCCGGGCGACGGCCTGCAGCGCCTTGCCCCGGAAGATCGACGGGATCATTTTGTAGGTGGAGCCGTTGCCGACCCCGGTCAGGACGAACAGCACGATGAACCCGGCCGCGTAGACGCCCAGCGACTTCGCCGCCGAGCCAGCGAGGATGACCGCCGAGGCGACCACCATCGCGATGAAGGTGAAGAACGTCACCTTCGCCCCGCCGTACTTGTCGGCGAGCTTCCCGCCGACGGGCCGGATCAGGGACCCCAGCAGCGGGCCGATGAACGTGATCGACGCGGCCTGCAGCGGGGTGCGGCCGAACTGGTTCTGCAGGACCAGGCCGAAGGCGAAGCTGTAGCCGATGAACGAGCCGAACGTCCCGATGTAGAGGAACGCCATGATCCAGGTGTGGCTCTCGCGGATCGACTCCTGGAAGGCCCCGGTGTCGTTGCGCACCGACGAGATGTTGTCCATGTACATCGCCGACAGCACCGCGGCCACGACGATCAGCGGGATGTAGACGGCGAGGATGATCCGCGGGTGGCCGGCCCCCGCCGTCGCGATGATCAACAGCGCGATCAGCTGGATCACGGGCACGCCGATGTTGCCGCCGCCCGCATTGAGGCCCAGCGCCCAGCCCTTGTGGCGCTCGGGGAAGAACGCGTTGATGTTCGTCATCGACGACGCGAAGTTGCCGCCGCCGACGCCCGCGATCGCGGCCACGATCATGAAGGTCGTGTACGACGTGCCCGGGTGCATGACGATCGCGGCGAGGATGGTGGGGATCAGCAGCAGGGCGGCGCTGACGATCGTCCAGTTGCGCCCACCGAACTTGGCCACCGCGAAGGTGTAAGGCAGCCGCAGCACGGCTCCGACCAGCGTCGGCACCGAGACCAGGAAGAACTTGCCCGCCGCGTCGATGCCGTACTCGGGCCCCATGAACAGCACGAGGACCGACCAGAGGGTCCAGACCGAGAACCCGATGTGCTCGGAGAGGACCGAGAACAGCAGGTTGCGGTTCGCGATCTTCCGGCCGGTGCGCTGCCAGAAGCTCTCGTCCTCGGGCTCCCAGTGGTCGATCCATCGGCCGGCCACGAGGCTGCGCCGGGCCGTGCCGGTCTCCGGGGGACCTGCTGTGGCGGTCACGCGTACCCACCTCCGCGTCGGGGAACGTTTCCCATTCCGCACGACGGTAGGAACGCAGAATTACCCGGCTGTCGCCCCGTGTGACGCCCTTGTCAACGGGTGCTCACATCGGTGAGCGGTCCGGGTGCAGCGTCAGGGCAGCCGGGTGCCGACGAGGTCGGCGGCCCGCTCGAGACCCGCCAGCGTCCGGGCCGACGCCTCGGGGTGCTGGGCGTGCAGCGCGAGCCGGTAGAGCACAGCCCGCAGCAGCACCTGCGGCCAGGCGTCGAGGTGCGCCCACCGGTCCATCAGCCCCTCGTCCGCGCCGCCCCAGGCGACCGCGTCGACCACGACGACCGCGGCCGACCACTCCTTGGGGCGCCACGCGGGCACGAGCTCGATCAACGCCGGCACACCGGCGTCGTCGAAGAGCACGGCGCCGAACAGCTCGGCGTGCACCACCTGCGGCGTGAGCTCGACGGGGCGGCGGCGCCCGGCCAGCTCGTCGAAGGTCACCCCGCCCGCGCGGGGGTCCAGCTTCGGCGTCCGCTCGCCCCACGCGGCGGCCGCGGCGCGGGTCGGCAGGTCGTCGCGGTCGTCGAGCAGACGCGGACGGGCCAGCCCGCCGGTCGCGGCGTGCAGCCGCAGCGACGCCTCCACTGTGGCGTCGTAGTGCGGCACAAGGGTTCCCGGCACGAATCGGCACGCCGCCCAGCCAGCGACGACCCACCGGCCGTCCGACGACCGCACGGGACGCGCCAGCCGCAGGCCGTCGACGTGCAACCCGTCGAGCACTCCCGCCGACCAGGCCGCCAGCGCGTTGTCCGCCACCGGCCGGATGAGCACGTCGCCGCAGTGCCACGCCCGCCGGCCGGCCCACAGCACCGGTCGTGGCTCCACCTCGGACACTCCGAACGCCGTGCGCACGTGCGGCGGCAGCGCGTTCTCCGACCCGAGAGCCAGGACAGGTGCAGCGGTCACAACGGGTGACGGTACCTGTGCCGCGGCGGGGAGCGGAGTCGCCACGCGGCGGTGACGACGCCGGACCCTGCTCAGCCGCGCGCCGCCTCCGCCTTCCGCGCCTCGCGGGCGACCTGGGCCACCCGGTCGCGCAGTTCCGCCAGCACGGCCCGGTCGGTATCGGGCTGCCCCACGCCCGGCGGGGCGCCGGGAGCTGCGGCGTCCGGCGCGGCCGGCACCGCCTCAGTCGGTCGTCCGTCCGAGGTGGCGCGGGCGGGCGGCGTCTCCTCCCCGGCCTCGGCCAGGGCGTACCCACCGGCGAGGAGGCCGGCCACGGCGATCAGCACCGCGGCGTGGCGACGGCGCGGCCGGACCGGCTCGTGGCGCCGCGCGTGCGCCCGACGACCCGCCGTGCGCGCGAACGCTCCCGGCCGGGCGGTGGTGTCCGAGGACTCCACCACCGCCTCGACGGGTTCGCGCAGCCAGGGAAGCTCCGGGGCGAGCGCGGCCGGATCGCTGAGCCGCTCCACCCGGATCGCCTCCCGCCGGACCCGACGCGCCTGCGCGCGGTGGGCGGCGGTGCAGTAGCGGCGCTCCGGGCGCCCGTCGTCGGTGAAGATCCTCGTGTCGCACCCCGGCAGGGCGCACCACCGTCCGTCGTCCATGCGCGACCCCCATCGCCCAGACCCCACCTCGGACCACGGACGGAGCGCCGGAACGGTTCGATCCGCATCACCACGACGGCGAAACGGGGCCGGAGCTCAGGCTCCGACCCCGTTCCACGGGCGACAGGGGTGACTCAGTAGATCGGCTGCGAGGGGTCGACCAGCTTGACCCAGGCCAGCACGCCGCCGCCGACGTGCACGGCGTCCCGGAACCCGGCCTGGTGCAGCACGGCCAGCGCCTCGGCCGAGCGCGCACCCGACTTGCAGTGCAACACCACCGGCTTGTCCTGCGGGATCTCCGAGAGCGCCTCGCCCGAGACGATGCGTCCCTTCGGGATCAGCGTCGCGCCGGGGATGCTGACGATCTCGTACTCGTTCTGCTCGCGGACGTCGATCAGCGCGAAGTCCTTGCCCGCGTCGATCATCTCCTTGAGCTCGATCGCGGTGATCGTGTGCCCGGACGCGGCGTCCTGCGCCTCCTCCGACACCACGCCGCAGAACGCGTCGTAGTCGATCAGCTCGGTGATCTTTGAAGTGCTCGGGTCCTTGCGGATCCGCACGGTCCGGTAGGTCATCTCCAGGGCGTCGTAGACCATCAGCCTGCCGAGCAGGGTCTCGCCGATGCCGGTGATCAGCTTGATCGCCTCGTTGACCATGATCGAGCCGATCGACGCGCACAGCACGCCCAGCACGCCACCCTCGGCGCACGACGGCACCATCCCGGGCGGCGGGGGCTCGGGGTAGAGGTCGCGGTAGTTGAGGCCCTGCCCGTTCGGGGCGTCTTCCCAGAACACCGACGCCTGGCCCTCGAACCGGAAGATCGAGCCCCAGACGTAGGGCTTGCCGAGCAGCACGGCGGCGTCGTTGACCAGGTACCGGGTGGCGAAGTTGTCCGTGCCGTCCAGGATCAGGTCGTAGTCGCGGAAGACGTCGAGCACGTTGCTCGAGTCGAGCCGCAGCTCGTGCAGGCGGACCTCGACGAACGGGTTCGTCTCCTTGATGGAGTCGCGGGCGGACTCGGCCTTGGAGCGGCCCACGTCCGACTGGCCGTGGATGATCTGGCGCTGGAGGTTGGACGAGTCGACCACGTCGAACTCGACGATCCCGAGCGTGCCCACACCGGCGGCGGCGAGGTAGAGCAGCGCGGGGCTGCCGAGACCACCGGCGCCGACGACGAGCACCTTCGCGTTCTTGAGGCGCTTCTGCCCCGCCATCCCGACGTCGGGGATGATCAGGTGGCGGCTGTAGCGCTCCACCTCGTCCTTGGACAGCTCGGCGGCCGGCTCAACGAGCGGCGGTAGCGCCATCGGTACTCCTCGATCGGTAGCAGTTCTGCCGGGTGCAACACCGGACCGGTCAGGCATCTTCCCAGCGGTCCGCCCGCCGGGAGGACGAAACCGGGAAAGTTGGCATCACCACTCCGGAGCGCCGGAGGTCCCGGTTTCGTCCCCCCGTTCCCACAGGCCCGCGACGGCCCGGGCCACCTTCTCCGGGGCCTCGATCTGGGCGACGTGCCCGACCCCGGGCAGCATCAGCAGCCGCGCCCGCGGGATCGTCGCCGTGGTGCGGGCGGCCAGGCGCGGGGAGACGAGGCGGTCGCGGTCGCCCCAGACGACGAGCGTCGGCGCCTGCACGCGCGCGGCGACCGCCCACGGCGAGGTGCCCCACCACCAGCTGGCGACCATGGCCTTGGCCGTCCGCTCCCCCGCCTCCTGGGCCCACTCGAGCGCGCTGCGCACGACGATCTCCTTCGCGGCCTCGACGAGGCGGTGCTCGGGCACCAGGGACGGGTCACCGAAGCAGACCCGGATCGTCTGCTCCGCACGCGCCCGCGGCGCGATGGCCGCGAGCCCGGCCCGGGCACGTTCCCCGATCGGGCCGGGCACCAGCGCCAGCGCCAGCCGGATGTCCGCCATGCGCCGGGGATCTGGGCGGCGGTCGGGCATGGCGGGAGAGATGAGCGTCAGCGTGCGGACGAGCTCGGGACGTCGCGCGGCGACACCGAGCGCGACCGCGCCGCCGAGGGAGTTGCCGACCAGGTGCACCGGCTCGTTGCGGCCGGCGAGGAAGCACAGCAGGGCGTCGGTGTGCGCGGCCGGGGTGAAGTCGAAACCGGCCGGGGGGCGGCTCCGGCCGAACCCGGGCAGGTCGACGGCGGTGCCGGCGGCCCGCGTGCCGAGCAGCGCCGCCAGGTCGGTCCAGTTCAGCGCCGAGCCGCCGAGCCCGTGGACGTAGACGGCCGGCGTCCCGTCGGGACCGGGCGTCTCCCGGACGTGCAGGCTCACGCCACCGGAGGTGACCTCCCGGCCGGGCCAGGGGCGGCGGTGCGCGTCGAAGGCCGGGAACGAGTCGGCGTCGGCCAGGGGGACCGCCGCGGTACCGGTGTCGCGGCGCTCGTCGGCGGTGCGGTCGGGGCGGCGCGGAAGGCGGAACGGTGGAGCGACGGACATCTTCCGAGCATCGCTGATTCTTCTCGTGTTCGGCCACTCCCGGACCGGCCCGTGGGCGAACCTCACGTCACCTCGGGCCGGACCGGGTCGTTGACGTCGTGCGGGCCCGGCGCCCGCGGCGCGAGGAGGCCCGCATGCGCACGGCCGCCCGCTCGGCGGGCTACGGAGCGCTCGTCGTCGCGGCCTTCGCGGCGGCGTGGACGGCGGGTGCGCACATCCGCTCGCCCTTCCCGGAGCCCCCCACCGCACCGGCCCCCGTCGTGGCCACCAGCACCGTCGTGGCAACCCCTGTGCCGGTCACTCCCGCGCCCGATCCCCCCTCGCGGGTCGCCGAGGTCGACGGCTACCAGCTCCGGCTCGACGGGGACCTCGCCGTGGGCGCCCCCGTGCAGGTGTTCGTCACGGTCAGCCGCAACGGCGCCCCGGTCACCGACCTCCAGCCTCTCGACGACGGGTTCGGCCGGCTCGTCGCGCTCCGCGTGGGCGACCTCGCCCGCGCCCACGTTCACCCTGACGCGACCCCGCGGACACCGACCGAGCGGGCCGGCCCCGGCATAACGTTCACCGCTGACGTGCCGGAAGGCGGGACCTACCGGTTGTTCCTCGACTTCCGGCACGCAGGCGCGGTGCACACGGCGACGTTCACGCTGCCCGCCGGCTGACGGACGATGCGCGGAGAGCAGGCGATGACCAGCACGATCAGCCCGGTCGGCCAGGTCCGCGACGACGCCGTGCCCGTCGTCGCCGCCGTCGAGGCGGCGCCCGTCCACCTCCGGCCGATCGGTCCGGACGCCGGCTGCGCGGTCCTCACGCTCGCCGTCCTCGCGGTGGCGGTGACCGACCCGGGTCACCCTGCGTGGGCGGGAACCGCCCTGGCCCTCGCCGCCGTCGCGGTCGGGTGGGGTGGCGGGCCGGCGTTCCACTCGGCATGGGCGGCGATGCGCCGTGGCGCCGTCACCGTCGACACGCTCACCGGCGTCGGGCTGCTCGCGGTCGCCGCCACGGCCCTCATCGCCGCGCTGGGGCACCCGGCCGATCTGGGCCCGACCGTCGTCGCCGCCGCGGCCGCGACGCTGCGGTGCGCCGGCGGGGCCGTCGAGGGGCGCCTGACGGCCGCGGACGGGCAGGCGCACGGCGACGGCCCCGTCGAACGGGCCCGGCGCGGCGCCGCGGTGCTGCAGCGGGCCGCCGACCGTGCCGTCGGCGGATTCGCCGCCGTCGTCGTCGTGCTGGCCGTGGCGACGCTCGGCTTCTGGCTGGGCACGGGGGCAGGCGCGCTCACCGCACTCGGCGCCGCTGCCGCGGTGCTGCTCGTCGGGTGCCCGCACGCCGTGGGACGCGCCGCGGGGACTGCGCTGGTCGTGGGCACGTCGCGGGCCGCCGCGCTCGGCGCCTTCCTCGACGGCCCCCGGAGCGCGGAGGCGCTGGCCCGGGTCGACACCGTCGTGCTGTGCCGGACCGGCACCCTGACGACCGGCGCCCGTGCGCTGCAGGCGGTGCACGTCGCCGACGGGGTCGACGCCGACGAGGCGCTGCGCATCGCCGGTGCCGTCGCCGCGGCGGGCCGGGAGGCCGGAGGGGCGGCCGGTACCCATCCGGTCGGCGCCGTGGTGGCCGACGCGGCGCGCACCCGCTTCGGCACGCTCCCCGGCGTCGCGGAGTTCGACGGCTACCCCGGGCTCGGGGTGCGCGGCATCGTCACGGAGCTCCTCACCTGCGCCGATGCCTGCTCCGACGCCTGCGCCGACACCTGCGACGAACCGCGCGTCATGGCGCACGCGGCGCTGGTCGGCCGCGTCTCGTTGCTCGGCGCGCACGGGATCGACCTGCCCGCCGACCTCGGCGATGCGCTGACGGAGATCCACGCGCGTGGAGCCACGGCCGTCGCGGTGTCATGGGACGGGGTCGCGCGTGCCCTGCTCGAGGTCGTCGATCCGGTCCGGCCCGGCGTGCCCGACGCCGTCGACGGACTGCGCGCGCTCGGCCTTCGCCCGGTCGTCCTGACCGGCGACGACGAGGGCGCGGCGCGTGGGCTGGCGACGGCACTGGCCGTCGAGGAGGTGGTCGCGGAGGTCCGCCCCGCCGACCGTGGCGACGCCGTCGCCCGGCTGCGCGAGGCCGGGCGCACCGTCGCCGTCGTCGCTGGACCGGGCGACGAGGCGGCCCTCGCCGCGGCCGACGTCGCCCTCGGCCGGAACGGCGCGGTGCGGCTCGCGGGGACCGGGGTCGCCCTGCGCGACGACGACCCGCTGACGGCCGTCGACGCCCTGCGGACCGCCCGCCGGACGGCGCGCACGGTCGAACGGACGATCACCGGCTCCGCCGCGTACCACCTGGTCGCGGTGCCCCTCGCCGCCACGGGCCTGCTGCACCCGCTCGCGGCGGCCCTCGCCGCGGCGTGCTACCCCGTGGTCGCGCTGCTGCACGCCGCCGCGCTGCGCCGGGTCCCGGCCCTGCCCCGGCCGGACCCGGCCTGATCCGCACCACCGCGGACGTCGGTCATGGCATTACCTGCCGGTAGGGTGTGCGGCCACAGACCCGAGCCGTGAGGCGACAGGAGGCGGCGGCGATGACCGAGGCACCCGCGCGGGGCGTCCGCCTCTCCCGGAGCGCCCGCCGTGCCCAGCTCCTGGTCGCCGCGCGCGACATCTTCGCGGACCGGGGCTACCACGCCGCCGCCATGGACGACATCGCCGAACGCGCCGGCGTCAGCAAGCCTGTGCTCTACCAGCACTTCCCCGGCAAGCTCGAGCTGTACCGGGCGCTGCTGACCACCTGCGCGGACGACCTGGTCGAGCGGGTGCGCGACGCGATCGGGCGCACCTCGGACAACCGCGAACGCGTCGCCGCCGCGGTGTCGGCCTACTTCGACTTCGTCGCCGGCGACGGGCAGGCCTACCGGCTGGTGTTCGAGTCGGACCTGCGCGGCGAGCCCGAGGCCGCCGCCGTGGTCGACGGCGCGCTGACCCGCTGCATCGAGACCGTGGCCGCGGCCGTCACCGCCGACGCCGGGCTCGACGCACCCCGGGCCCGGCTGCTCGCTGTCGGCCTGGTGGGGTTGAGCCAGGTGGCCGCGCAGTACTGGCTCGACTCGGAGCAGAAGGTCCCGCGCGACGAGGCCGTGGCGCTGATGGCGAGCCTGGCGTGGCGCGGTCTGGCGGGTTTCCCGATGGTGCACGAGCGCCCACCGGGGTCGTGACCGCCGTCCGGTCGGCAGGCGGGCCGGACGGCGATCGGACAGACGCGGTCCCGGGCTGCTAGGAACCCAGGCCGAACCCGACCCGCCGCTCGGCGGGTGCGATCTCCACGTAGGCGATCTGGTCGGCGCGCACGAGGAACCGGCGGCCCTTCTCGTCGACCAGCTTGAGCAGCGGGTCACCGCCGTTCAGCGACGCGTCGACGAGCTTCTGGACCTCGTCCGGCGTCTGGTCGCTGGACACCACGAGCTCCCGCGGGCTCTCCACGATGCCGATCTTGACCTCCACCGGTCGACCTCCTGGTCGTGTTGTCGATCGGCCCCGGAACGGGGCCGGGACCCAGGCTAGTCGAGCGGGACGGGAGACCGGGGTCCCGGCCTCGTCCCCCCGTTCAGCCCCTGTTCAGCTCAGCCCCAACTTGGCCATCCGCTTCCCGTGGTTGGACTGCAGGCGCCTGAGCAGTGCGGCGATGCCGGTCAGGTCGCCCGACCCCGTCACGATGAACTCCGCCAGTTCGTCGCGTTCGGCGACGATCCGCTGGGCCTGGGTCACCGCCTCGCCGAGCAGCCGGCGGCCCCACAGCGCCAACCGGTCGCGGACCTGCCGGTTCGACGCGCACGCCGCCCGCACCTCGCGCTCGGCGAAGGCGCTGTGCCCGGTGTCGGCCAGCACCTGCTGCACCAGCGCGCCGGTGTTCCCGGAGACCCAGGTCGAGACCTCACGGTAGAAGTCGGCGGCCAGTCCGTCGCCGACGTAGGCCTTGACCAGCGACTCCAGCCAGCTGCGCGGCCTGGTCGAGGCGTGGTAGGAGTCGAGCGGCGCGACGAAGGGGAGCATCGCCTCCTCGATCGTCACGCCCATGCCGCGCAGGTGGTCGTCGAGAAGCCGGAAATGACCGATCTCGGCCGCCGCCATCGTGGACAGCGCGGCTCGTCCCGCCAGCGTCGGCGCCTGCCGTGCGTCCTCGGCGAGGCGGTCGAAGGCCGACAGCTCGCCGTAGGCGAGCACGCCGAGCAGGTCGATGGTGGCGCGGTCCGGGCGCGTGGCCGGACCCGCGACTGTGGGCGGCGAGGGCTGCGGCGACGCGGTCGACATGCCACCGAGCCTAATGCGTGAGGTCACCGCCGGAGGGAGTGCGCAGCGGCATCCCCGACGGCCGATCGGGCCGGCGGCGTCCGCCGATGGAGTGAGACGTCGGTGACGCGGCTGCACTCCGATGCCGTCGACCGGCTAGAATGAGTCGCAGCGCAGCGCCCGAACGGGGTGCGCGCATACCCGCGAGGCTTCCTGGACGACGATCCGGGTGCCTCAACTGACCTGGTGCGTACAGCGCCTCGTCGGCTCTCCCGCCTGGCCGAATGTCGTCGGCGGTCGACGAGCCGGACCGGCTCCTGTGCGCGGAGAGAGGCGATCATCCTGTCCGTCGAGACCGACAGCTCCCCCGAGAGCACTGTCACCGAAAGTTCTGTCGTCGAGAGCGCGACCCCCGAGAGCGCCGCCGCCGAGAGCGAGAGCGCCGACCTGCTCGAGGAGGCGCACCCCCTTCAGGCAGGCGCCCCCGTCAAGCCGGAGTCCCCCACCTTCGCCGAGCTCGGCGTCCGCCCCGAGATCGTGGCGGCGCTGGCCGAGGCCGGCATCGAGCGCACCTTCGCCATCCAGGAGCTCACGCTCCCCCTGGCCCTGGCCGGCGAAGACGTCATCGGCCAGGCCCGCACCGGCATGGGCAAGACCCTCGGCTTCGGCGTGCCGTTGCTGCAGCGGGTCGTCCCGCCGTCGGAGCAGCCGGCCGCGAACGCCGTCGGCGAGGCCGCGGACCGAACCAAGGACGTCCCCCAGGCCCTGGTCGTGGTGCCCACCCGCGAGCTGTGCGTGCAGGTCGCCAAGGACCTGGCCGACGCCGGGTCGAAGCTGGGCGTGCGGGTCACCGCCATCTACGGCGGCCGCGCCTACGAGCCGCAGCTCGCCGCGCTTCGTAAGGGCGTCGACGTGGTCGTCGGCACCCCCGGCCGCCTGCTCGACCTCGCCGAGCAGCGCCACCTGGTGCTCGGCCGCGTCAAGGCCCTCGTCCTGGACGAGGCCGACGAGATGCTGGACCTGGGCTTCCTGCCCGACGTCGAGCGGATCATGCGGATGCTGCCCGAGCAGCGGCACACGATGCTGTTCTCGGCCACCATGCCCGGCCCGATCATCGCGCTCTCCCGCGCGTTCCTGAACCGGCCCACGCACATCCGCGCGGAGGAGGCCGACCAGGGCTCCACCCACGAGAACACCACGCAGCTGGTCTACCGCGCCCACGCGATGGACAAGGTCGAGCTGCTCACCCGCGTGCTGCAGGCCAAGGACCGTGGCCTGACCATGATCTTCGCCCGCACTAAGCGCACCGTGCAGCGGGTGGCCGACGACCTCGCGGACCGCGGGTTCGCCGCCGCCGCGGTGCACGGCGACCTCGGCCAGGGCGCCCGCGAGCAGGCGCTGCGCGCGTTCCGCTCCGGCAAGGTCGACGTGCTGGTGGCCACGGACGTCGCCGCGCGCGGGATCGACGTGACCGATGTCACCCACGTCGTGAACTACCAGTGCCCCGAAGACGCCAAGACCTACGTCCACCGGATCGGCCGCACCGGCCGGGCGGGCA
This sequence comes from Pseudonocardia charpentierae, assembly GCF_031845345.1. NCBI lineage: Bacteria > Bacillati > Actinomycetota > Actinomycetes > Pseudonocardiales > Pseudonocardiaceae > Pseudonocardia > Pseudonocardia charpentierae. The sequence continues at coordinate 134,964 of NZ_JAVREJ010000014.1, forward strand.
AGACGGGCGTCGCGGTGACGCTCGTCGACTGGGACGAGCTCCACAAGTGGAAGACGATCAGCGACGACCTCGGGCTCGACATGCCGGAGGCCCCGGAGACGTACTCCACCTCCGCGCACCTCTACAGCGACCTCGAGATCCCCGCCGACTCCCGGGGACGCCTGCCCCACTCGCAGCGCACCCGCGCCGGCCTCGACGCGGAGTACGTCGACACCGAGGGTGACCAGGGCGGTCGCCGCCGCAAGCCCCGCGAGCGCAACGGCGCAGCACCGGTCGAGGAGCCGCGCCCAGCCCGCCAGCGCCGCCCCCGGACCCGCAGCCGCGGCGGCGAACTGCTCGAATCGGGCGGCGTGGCGGCGGAAGCCGCACTGACCGGTGTCGGTGTCGATACTCCGGCCGCCGCCCCCGAGACCGCTCCGGTGGCGAAGACCGAGCCCGCCGAGGGCTCCGGCCCCGTCGACGGCACGGATGCCGACGGCAAGCCGCGCCGGCGTCGCCGTCGTGGCGGTGCCCGGCGCCGTCGTGGTGGCGAGGCGACCGGCGAGGCCTCGCGGGACGACGCCGCGACCCCGGACGCCGCAGCCAGCTGACCTGCAGCTGATCTCCTCCGTGCCGCGACGTCGCCTGCTGCCGCCGCCCGAGCGGCGGCGCCGGGTGGACGTCGTGGTGTCAGCGGGCCTGGCGGTGGCCGTGGCGGTGGTGTCGACCGTGCTCTGGGCGACCTCTGCGCACCAGGGCGCGGTCTCGGCCCCCGCGGCCGCCGTCGTGCCCGCTCCGCCCGGGGCCGCCGGGGTGCCCGGGGGCTTCACGGAGGCCTGGCGCGCCGCGAGCGGTGCGACACCCGGTCCGGTCGTGGCCGGTCCGGTGGTGGTCACGGGCGACGGCGACGTCGTCTCCGGCCGCGACGCGCTCACCGGTGACGTCCGCTGGAGCTACACGCGCGACGTCCCGCTGTGCACCGTGGCCGCCGGCTTCCCGGACAACGACGGCGGACGTGCACTGGCGCTCTACCGCCACGGCAACTGGTGCAGCGAGCTCACCTCGCTCCGCCCGGACACCGGCACCCGCGACCGCCAACGCAACCCCGACGTCCACCCCGGAACCCGCCTGATCCAGGGTGGCTCGCTGGTCACCGCGACCGGCCCGACCTACCTCGAGGTGTTCCGGCCCGACCTCGTGCGGACCGTCGAGTACGGCCGCGTGCCCACTCCGCGCCAGGTGGGTCGCCAGCCCCGCCAGGACTGCGAGTCGACCGGTTTCGCCCCCACCTCGGGGAGGCTGGCCGTGCTGCAACGCTGTCCTGGCGAGGCGACGGACCGGCTGACCGTGCTGATCCCGGACGGCGCGGAGGCGGACAAGCCGCAGGAGGAGTTCTCCGTCCCGCTGGCGGCGTCGAACGCGACGTTGATCGCGGCGTCCGAGGACCGCGTCGCCGTCGCGCTGCCCAACCCTCCGCGGCTCGAGGTGCTCGACCGGTCCGGCATCCAGGTGAGCCTGGTCGGCCTCGACGTCCCCGCGGCGGACCTGGCCGCGCCGCCGGTGGGTGGTGTGCCGGCTGTGACCGCGGACGACGACCGCGTGTACTGGTGGACGGGTTCGCGCACGGTCGCGCTCGACGGCCTCGACCTCACGCCCTCATGGATTCTCCCCGACACCCTCGGGCCGGCCGTCGGCTACGGCGGCGGGCTGGTGGTGCCGGTCCCCGCAGGCGTCGCGGTCGTCACCCCGGACACCGGGCGGGTCACCCGGACCCTGCCCGTCGCCCGCGACGACCCCCGCGCACCGGTGGTCGCGGCCGTGCAGGGCGAGATACTGCTGGAGCAGCGCGGCTCCACCGTGGTGGCCCTGCGTCCGACGTCCTGAGGCCGCCGTGGGCCTCAGAACAGCCAGACCAGCGCCAGGCCGCCGACGACCGCGGCGCTGAGCGCCAGGGCGGCCAGGGTGCCGGTGCGGTCCGTCCGCCGGTCCACCCACACCTGGGCCGTCACGGCGGCCACGGCCGCGGCGAGGTGGCCCGCGAGCATGCCGGGCCCCGGCCCGGGAAGGCCGGTGCGGTCGGCGTAGAACCAGCCCCCGAGCAGGACGAGCGCCAGTGCGACGAGCCCGCCGACGAGCACGCCCGACAGGCCGCGTAGCAGGCTCCGACGCGCCCTCGGGCGGGCCGGGCTCACGGTTCCAGGGATGCCCACGGCTCCCGCTCCGGTGCTGTCGCACGCCCCTCGGGGCAGTGCCGGCGGACGTCGCAGAAGCCGCAGCGGGCCGCGGGCCTCGCGGGGAACGCCAGGTCCGGGTCGCCGCCCCCGGCCAGGGCGTTGGCGGCGTCGGCCGCCCCCTGGGCGCCGTCCTCGGCGCGGTCGAGGTGCTCCCGCAGCGACTCCTCGTCGTGCACGGCGGCCACGACGTCGCCGGTGGGCACGTGGTGCAGCTCGACGCGGGTGCACGGGCGGCGCAACGTGCTCCGGGCGCCCAGCGCGTAGAGAGCCAGCGCCTGCGAGCGGCGGGCGTCGTCGGCACCCGGTCGACGTCCGGTCTTGTAGTCGACGACGACGGCCTCACGGCCCCGCTCGTCGATCCGGTCCGTACGCCCCCGGATGACGATCCGCGACGTGGACACCGACACCCAGCGCTCCAGCGCGATCGGCGTGGCGTCGGCCCCGGCTCCGGCGACGTACTCGGCGACCCACTCCCGCGCCCGCAGACGGAATTCCGCAGCCTGCTCGCCGTCGCGGAAGCCCTCGCTGTTCCAGTTCCGGTCGACCAGCCCCGCAGCGGCGTCGGGGGTCCGCCGGGCGGGCGGCAGGTCGTAGAAGGCGCGCAGCGCGAGGTGCACCACGGCACCCAGCGTGCTGCCGGCGCGAGCTCCGGACCGCGGCGGGGCGGGCCGGTCGACGTAGGTCAGCCGGTAGCGGCGGGGGCAGTCGCTCCAGGTCGCGAGCCGGGCGGGGGTGACGCGTAGCAGCGGCCGAGGCGCGAACGCGGGGTCGAGCGCGTCCAGCCCGAGCTGTGTGCCGCCGTCCACCCGTCCACGGTAGTGCCGCCCCACCACCTGTTATCGGGGGCCCCGCCGTACCCGCGAGTCGGTACGTTCTGGCGAGCGAATGTGCGATCCGGGGCAGTGCCGAGTGCCCCAGATGCGACATTCGCTCGCCATTTCGTACCGACTCGCGCGCAGCCGGGCAGACGGGAACGCGGAGGGACGGGACGGGCGGGCGGCCGGGGTCAGCCCGCGAGGACCTCCACGCCGGCGGTGCGGTCGACCAGCGCCTCGAACTGGGCGGGGTCGGTGGTCTCCGCGGCGAGCGGCGTCGTCTTGTTCGTGCCGTGGTAGTCACTCGAACCCGTCACCACCAGGTCCAGCTCCGCCGCCAGCCCCCGCAGCAGCGCACGGTCGGCCGGGGCGTGGTCGGGATGGTCGACCTCCAGCCCGGCGAGCCCCGCCGTCGCGAGCTCCGCGATCGCGCGTTCGTCCACCACCCGACCGCGCCGGCGGGCCAGCGGATGGGCGAACACCGCGACACCGCCCGCGGCCCGCACCATCGCCACGGCCGTCGCGGCGGGCGTGTCGACCTTCTCGACGTAGTACGGGCTGCCGGTGTAGAGCAGCTTGGCGAAGGCTTCGTCCACCGACGCGACGACCCCCGCCCCCACCAGCGCGCGCGCCAGGTGCGGCCGCCCGGCACTCGCCCCCTCGGGCAGCAGGGCGAAGACCGTGTCGACGTCCACCGGGTACCCGGCGGCGGCCATCCGCTCGGTCATCAGGCGCAGCCGCGCCGTGCGCTCGGTCCGCAGTCGCGACTGCTCGGCGACGATCGCGGCGTGCCCGGGGTCGAACAGGTAGCCGATCAGGTGCACCGGGATGTCCTTGCCCACTTCCGCGCTGCCGTCCGGCCCCGGCACCACGCAGGAGAACTCCGCCCCCCGCACGAGCGACATGCCCGCAGGCAACGCCGCGACGGCCGCCTCCCAGCCGCTGGTGGTGTCGTGGTCGGTCAGGCCGAGCACGTCGATGCCCGCAGCCGCAGCCGCGGCCACGAGGTCGGTCGGCGAGTCCGTGCCGTCCGAGGCGGTCGAGTGCGTGTGCAGGTCGATGCGAGGACGGCCCATCCCCGGAGGCTAACCCGAGGTACCGATCAGCGGTTCCACCGCGGGCGAGCCAGCATGCCGGTCGCGCGCGTCTTGCCCTTCTCCCCGAAGATCAACTCGGACAGCGCCTCGTAGATCTCCTCCGGGCGCGGCATGTACTTAATCTTGTTGAGCGCCTGGATCTGACCCGCGGACTCGACGATCAGGGTGCCGTAGCCGAGGATCCGGCCGCCGAATGTGCGCCGGAACGTCAGGTCTGTGACCTTGCTGAGCGGCATCATGCCCACGTTGTGGGTGATGATGCCCTCCGCGAGCATCACCCGCTTGTCCGTGATCACGATCCGCTCGATCCACCACAGGATGGTCTGCAGGGTGAACCGCAGCACGGCGGCGAGCGCGAGGTAGAAGGTCAGGTTGTCGACCAGTGCACTCGTGGGGAGGTAGTGCTGCGCGACGATCAGGAGCAGCAGGAAGAGACCGGTCAGGAACAGGTTGTTGGCCATGACCGCCCAGTGCATGCGCACCCGGATGACCCGCCGCTCGGTGGGCAGCAGGTACTCGTCGATCTCGCGCGGCGCCAGCATCGGTTACGCCACGAGCTGCGTCACGAAGTCGATCATGGATTGGCCGGCTCCCGCCAACGAGGTCCCGATGCTCCGCACCGACATCGCCGCCCTTCCAGGTTGCGAGATCACGAAGAACACGAGGAGCACGATCGAGAGCGTCCCCAGGATCTTCTTGCCATTCATCAAGACCACCGTTTCGCGCGTTCGGTACGACAAGACGGGGCTCGTTGTACCGGAGCGCGGCAGCCAAAATGAGCGTATCACTCACACGGGGGGCCAGTAGTCCATGACGCACAGTGACGGAATGGTCGCCTGTGTGGGTGGCCTGGCCTACGACGAGGCCGGACGACTACTGCTCGTGCAGCGGGCGAACGAGCCCGGGCGCGGGTTGTGGTCGGTGCCGGGCGGCCGCGTGGAGCCGGGCGAAGACGACGCCGCCGCCCTGGTCCGGGAGATGTTCGAGGAGACCGGGCTGCAGGTCACGCCGGGCGCGCTCGTCGGACGGGTCGTGCGGGGCCCGTACGGGATCGTTGACTACCGCTGCACGGTCGTCTCCGGGCCGCTGCGGGCCGGCGACGACGCACTGGACGCCCGGTTCGTCGACCGGGCGGCGATGGCGGCGCTCCCGCTCGTCGACGGACTCCTGGATGCGCTCGCGGAGTGGGACGCCCTCCCCCGCTCCTGAGCCGGTCCGTCACCGCGGGACAGGCACCCTCTGGTGTTCACCCCCCCGGGTGCGCGCGCGCCACGCCCGGCTCACTCCTTCGGCACCGGCCGGCCCGGCTGCTCGCCGCCCCGGGCGTCGCCGTACGCCCGGGTCGGCACCATCACCTTGCGCCGGAAGACGCAGACGACCGTGCCGTCCTGGTTGTAGCCGCGCGTCTCGACATGCACGACGCCCCGGTCGTCCTTGCTGCGCGAGGGCGTCTTGGACAGCACCTCGGTCTCGCCGTAGAGCGTGTCGCCGTGGAAGGTCGGGCGGATGTGCCGCAGCGACTCGACCTCCAGGTTCGCGATCGCCTTGCCTGAGACGTCGGCCACGGACATCCCCAGCAGCAGCGAGTACACGTAGTTGCCCACCACCACGTTGCGCTTGAAGTCGGTGGTCTCCTGCGCGTAGTGGGCGTCCAGGTGCAGGGGGTGGTGGTTCATCGTGAGCAGGCAGAACAGGTGGTCGTCGTACTCGGTGACGGTCTTGCCCGGCCAGTGCTTGTAGACCGCGCCGACCTCGAACTCCTCGTAGTACCGCCCGAACTGCACGTCGACGCCCCCGTTGGTATCGGCTCGCCCGGACCGACAGGAACCCGGGCACGGAGTAATCTAGATCCGGGACCCACTGATCAAGTCGTGGTCTGGCCCACACGGAGGAGGTGACGCGGTGCATCCAGCACCCGGTTGCAGTACCTGCCGCGTCCCTGTCCCCGGGGTGCCGCAGGTCGGCTGATCCCCACGGTCGCAGGACGCGGCGGCTTTCCAGCGCGCTTCGGCGCGTCGTCGTCCGCCGCGCCGCTCTCGGCGCGCCCGATCCGGGAGGTCCCGTGCCGCCGCTGTCTTCTTTCCGTCCCGCTCTGCGGGCCGCGCACACCCGCGCGCGCTCCGGGCCGTCGATGCTGCCCAAGTTCCACATCCCGCTGTCGGCGTACGTCGTCGACTGCGCTGTCTACGTGGACGGCGTGCGCCTCCCCGGCCGCTTCACCCACGACCGCGCGCTGACCGAGGTCCGCCGCCGCGGCGAGGGGTTCGTGTGGATCGGGCTGCACGAGCCGGCCGAGGAGCAGATCACGGGCATCGCGGACGTGTTCGGGCTGCACGAGCTCGCCGTCGAGGACGCCGTGCACGCCCACCAGCGGCCCAAGCTCGAGCGCTACGACGACACGCTGTTCATGGTGCTCAAGACCGTCCGATACTGCGGGGTCGAGTCGAGCCAGGAGGTCGTCGAGACCGGCGAGGTGATGGTCTTCCTCGGCCGCGACTTCGTGATCAGCGTCCGGCACGGCGACCACTCGGGCCTGCACGACGTGCGCCGCCGCCTGGAGGCCGACCCCGAGCAGCTCGCCCTGGGCCCGGCCGCCGTGTTGCACGCGATCGCGGACCACGTCGTCGACGGCTACCTGGCCGTCACCGAGGCGATCGAGGACGACATCGACGAGCTCGAGCGCGAGGTCTTCACCCCCCGCTCCGCGCCGGACGCCGAGCGGATCTACGGGATGAAGCGCGAGGTGCTCGAGCTGCGGCGGGCGGTGGTGCCCCTGGGCGGCCCGCTGCGCAAGCTGACGGAGGGGTACAGCTCGCTGGTGCCGCACGAGGTGCGGTCGTACTTCCGCGACGTCGACGACCACCTCGTTACCGTGGCCGAGCGCATCGGGTCGTTCAACGAACTGCTCACGACCCTCGTCGACGCGGCCCTCGCGAAGATCACGATGCAGCAGAACGGCGACATGAGGAAGATCACCGCGTGGGTGGCGATCGTGTCGGTGCCCACGGCGGTGGCCGGGATCTACGGCATGAACTTCGACTACATGCCCGGGCTCGGCGAGCACTACGGCTTCGCCACGTTGCTCGCCCTGACGACGGTCGCCTGTCTGCTGCTGTTCCGGGTGTTCCGACGCAACCAGTGGCTGTAGTCGCCTGAGGACGGTCGAATCGCGACGATCGACGGGCGGGCATAGCCTGCGCGGGTGAACGAGCCCAAGCCGAACGGGCCGCAATCCTCCAACCCGTTGCACCGTCTTCACCGCCCCGCGTGGGCCGAGCAGGAACCCACCTGGGCCGACGCCAAGCCCGGGCTGATCCGCGCGGCCCTCCACCGCGCGCAGGCTCGGCCGTCCGGGGGCTGGTTCGTGCTCGCCGGCAGCCGTGAGGTGCGGCCCGGCCGCGCGTTCGGCCGCCCGGTCGCCGGGCGCGAGGTGGTGGCGTGGCGTTCCACGGACGGCACCGTGCACGCCGGTCCCGGCGCCTGCCCGCACCTGGGGGCGGCGCTGTGCGACGCCCCGGTGGTCGGCGACTCCCTGGTGTGCCGCTGGCACGGCATGCCGCTGGGGCCGGAGGGCCGTCGGGGCTGGCGGACGTTCGACACCCACGACGACGGCGCGCTCGTCTGGGTGCGGCTCGGCGAAGAGGGGCAACCGCCGACGGACGCACCCGTGCTGGGCCCGCGGCCGCCCGCCGACATCGCGCTGGCCACCGTGGCCACGGTGATCGGCAAGTGCGAACCCGAGGACGTCGTCGCGAACCGCCTCGACCCCTGGCACGGCGCGTGGTTCCACCCGTACTCGTTCACGGCGCTGCGCGTGCTGAGCGCACCGCCCGTCGACTGCCCGCCCGCCGAGGACCGGTTTCTCGTCGAGGTGACCTTCACCGTGGGCAGCCGCTACGGCGTGCCGGTGTACGCCGAGTTCAGCTGCCCGGACCCGCGGACGGTGACGATGGAGATCGTCGACGGCGAGGGGGCCGGCAGCGTCGTCGAGACGCACGCGACGCCGCTGCGCCCCGGCCCGGACGGACTGCCGCGCACCGCGGTGATCGAGGCCGTGATCGCGCACTCGGACCGCACGGGCTTCCGGCACGTCAACCGGGTCGCGGCGGCGTTGCGGCCGCTGGTGGCGACGGCGGCGAAGCGGCTGTGGCGCGACGACATCGCCTACGCCGAGCGCCTCTACGCGATGCGCGCCGCCCGCGGCCGGTCCTAGAGCGGAATGCCCGTCGGCGGGGTCTCCATCTCGGCCAGCGACGGTGGTATCGGCGCGATCTCCTTCTCGGGGGCACGCCGGCCCAGGATCGTGTGCACGATGTCCTGCTGCCAGCCGCTCACCGTCTGGCAGCGCACGTCGACGAACCCGGCGTCGCGCAGCCGCTGCGCCAGCCGCTTGACCCCGTCGAACTGCAGCACGCTGCGCCACAGGTAGCGGTAGAGCCCGCTCGAGCCCGTCCGCAGGCGGCCCATCGGGATGATGATCGTCCAGCAGACGAGCGTCCACACCCGCCTGCTGCGGGCAGAGTCGCGCACCGAGTAGTCGTGCACCGCGAGCGGCGCCCCGGGCTTGAGGAAGTTGTGGAACTGCCGCAGCGCGATGTCCGGCGCGGGCAGGTTGCGCAGCAGGTAGGCGGCGAGGATCCCGTCGAACAGGCCCGTCACGCCCGCCGCGGCGAGGTTCATGGCGTTGCCGTGCACGAAGGTCACGGTGTCCGGCCACTTCTTGGCGCGCGCGGCGTTCAGCATCTCCACCGACGCGTCGACGGCGATGATCTCGGCCTCCGGCGCGACCTCCAGCAGGGCCGCCGTGGAGGCGCCGGTGCCGCACCCGAGGTCGAGCAGCCGCAGCCCCCGCCCGTTCTCCGGCAGCCCCATCCGCTGGGCGGAGAGCCGCAGGTGGTCGTGGTAGCCGGGATTGGCGCCGACCAGACGGTCGTAGCTCGCGGCGTGGTCGTCGAATGCGCGGGGCACGGAACGGGTGTCGATCCGGCCGGTCCCAGAGGCGGTCACGACCCCGGATCCTCCCTCATCCCGGCAGCGTCGGCGCGTAGGCGGCGCCGACGCTCGTGCCGGTGTCTCACGACTGCTGCTGCGGCGTCTCCGGTGTCGTCGGCCCCATCGCCAGCTTGGCCAGCAGCTCGCGGGCCTTCTCGGCGTTGCGCGGCTGGCAGAGCACGTCGTAGCGGCCGGCAACCATCTGGCTCGAAGAGGTGAAGTCGCGGCGCCCGCGCGTGGCTCCGTAGCCCACCGCCGCGAACACCACGCCGAACAGCACACCGCTGATCAGACCGACCAGGATCGGGCCGAACGCGCTGTTCCCGGGGCTGAACAGGCCCAGCAGCAGGCCGACGAACAGACCGAACCAGGCCCCGGACGCTGCGCCGGACAGCAGCACGCGCCCCCAGGTCAACCGGCCGATCACCCGCTCGACGAGCATGAGGTCGACGCCGACGAGGGTGACGTCCGCGACCGGGAAGTCGCGGTCGGCGAGGTAGTCGACGGCGCGCTGCGCCTCGGCGTAGGTGGCATAGGAACCGACCGGCCAGCCGGTCGGCGGGGTCGGAGTGTTGGGCAGCCCGGGCGCGGTGCGTGCGGGACCGCCGAACGGTGTGGTCACGGGGGCCTCCCTGTTGCGGTGCCGGGGAGTACCCCCGATCACCCATCTTGCCAACGCCGGGCAATCGGACACCGTGCCCAGCCGGGCCGACATCACACCAGTACCGAACCGTGACCCGCCGCGCAGAGCCCGTCAGCGCTGCCGATACTCCCGCAGCAGGCCCCGCGAGATGATCGTCTTCTGGATCTCGGACGTGCCCTCGCCGATCAGCAGGAACGGCGCCTCGCGCATGAGCCGCTCGATCTCGTACTCCTTCGAGTAGCCGTAGCCGCCGTGGATCCGGAAGGAGTCCTGCGTGACCTCCGCGCAGTACTCACTGGCGATCAGCTTCGCCATGCCGGCCTCGACGTCGTTGCGCGTGCCCGCGTCCTTGAGCCGCGCCGCGTTGACCATCATCAGGTGCGCGGCCTCGACCTTGGTGGCCATCTCCGCCAGCTTGAACGCGACGGCCTGGTGCTCGGCGATCGGCTTGCCGAACGTCTTGCGCTGCTGGGCGTACTCCGCGGCCAGCTCGAACGCCCGGATCGAGATCCCGCACGCCCGCGCTGCGACGTTGACCCGCCCGACCTCGACGCCGTCCATCATCTGGGCGAAGCCGCCGCCGCGCTTACCCCCGAGGATCTGCTCGCCGGAGATCCGGAAGCCGTCGAACACCAGCTCGGTGGTGTCGACGCCCTTGTAGCCCATCTTGTCGATCTTCCCGGGCACGAGCAGGCCGGGTGCGACCTCGCCGTACCCGACGGGCTTCTCCACGAGGAAGCAGGTGAGGTTCTGGTGCGGCTTGGGCGCGCCCTCGTCCGTGCGCACCAGCACCGCCGTGAGGTTGGACGTCCCGCCGTTCGTCAGCCACATCTTCGCGCCGTCGATCCGGTACCCGTCAGCGTCCTCGACGGCCCGCGTCTTGATCGCCGCGACGTCGGAGCCCAGGTCCGGCTCGGACATCGAGAACGACCCGCGCACCTCCCCCTCCGCCATGCGCGGCAGGTACTTCGCCTTCTGCTCCGCGGTGCCGTGCTGGGCGAGCATGTACGCCACGATGAAGTGGGTGTTGATCACCCCGGAGACGCTCATCCAGCCGCGGGCGATCTGCTCGACGACCAGGGCGTAGGTCAGCAGCGACTCGCCGAGCCCGCCGTACTCCTCGGGGATGGTGAGGCCGAACAGGCCCATCTCCTTCATCCCGTCGACGATGTCCTGCGGGTACTCGTCGGCGTGCTCCAGAGCGTTCGCGTGCGGGATGATCTCCTTGTCCACGAACGTCTTGACCGTGGAGAGGATCTCCTGCTGGATCTCGGTGAGACCGGCGGTCTGGGCGAGGCGGGCCATCGTGCCTCCAGGGCTGGCGTCGGCCGGGCACGGGCCCGGCGCTGGGCGTTCCCGAAGTATCTCCCGGTGGGGGCGGGGACACCTGTGAAGAGGCTCACCCCGGTTCCTCGCAGAGGCCGGGTCGACCTCGCAGAGGCCACGTCGACGTCGCAGAGACCATCGCCCCTGCGACGTGACCACCGCCTCTGCGAAGTCGCGAGGCCGGCCGAGGTGGGGGGATCAGCCCTCCGGCGGGGTCCACTTGTCCGTGCGCTGCATCCCCGCCGCGCGGCCCTTGCCCGAGATCACCAGCGCCATCTTGCGCGACGCCTCGTCGATCATCTCGTCGCCGATCATCGCCGCGCCGCGCTTCCCGCCCGCCTCCGACGTGTAGTGCGTGTAGGCGTCGAGGATGTTCTCCGCGTGGTCGAAGTCGGCCTGCGTCGGGGAGTACACCTCGTTCGCCGCGTCGATCTGGCCCGGGTGCAGCACCCACTTGCCGTCGAAGCCCAGCGCCGCCGAGCGTCCCGCCACCCGGCGGAACCCGTCGACGTCCTTGATCTGCAGGTACGGCCCGTCGATCGCCTGCTTGTCGTGCGCTCGCGCCGCCATGAGGATGCTCATCAGGATGTGGTGGTAGGCGTCGCCGACGTCGTAGCCGGGCGGTTGCTCCCCCACGACCAGGCTCTTCATGTTGATGCTCGCCATGAAGTCGGCCGGGCCGAAGATGATCGTCTCGACGCGGGGCGATGCGGTCGCGATGGCATCGACGTTGATCAGGCCCTGCGCGTTCTCGATCTGCGCCTCGATCCCGATCTTCCCGACCTCGTAGCCCATGGTCTTCTCGATCTGGGTGAGCAGCAGGTCCAGCGCCACGACCTGCTGCGGTGTCTGCACCTTCGGCAGCATGATCGCGTCGAGGTTCGCGCCCGCGCCCTCGACGACCTCCGTGACGTCGCGGTAGGTCCACTCCGTGGTCCAGTCGTTCACGCGAACGACCCGCAGGCGCGACCCCCAGCCGCCCTCGTTGAGCGCCGCCACGATGGTCTTGCGGGCACCGGGCTTGGCCAGCGGCGCGCACGCGTCCTCGAGATCGAGGAAGACCTGGTCCGCCGGCAGCGTCCGCGCCTTGTCGATGAACTTCTGGCTCGAGCCCGGCACCGCCAGGCAGGACCGGCGGGCACGGGTGACGGGCGTGGTCACGGGCGACTCCTCATCGACGTCGGCGCGGGGTTGGCCGATGCTGACACGCCGCCCATCGCCGCGGCACCACCCGTGACCTTCCGCACGTCGGGCCGGACGGTGCCGGTCAGGCGTCCGGCAGCGCCAGCAGCTCGCCCTTCGCCACCATCCGCACCCCGCCCTGCACCGCGACCTCCGCCGCGACGCCGCCGGCGATCCGCACCTGCACCTCGAGCGCCGACGGCCGCCCCATCTCCGCGCCCTGGGCGATCCTCAGCACGGAGGGCCCGTCGGCGAGCACGCCACGTCCACCCAGGAACACCCCGAGCGCCACCGCCGCCGACCCGGTCGCGGGGTCCTCGGCCACGCCGACCTGGGGGCAGAAGACCCGGACGTGTGCCGTGCTCTTCTCGCGGTCCACGGCCACCACCACGAGCCCCGTCTGGTCGGCCGTCGCCGTGGCCACCGCGGACAGGTCAGGCACCGCCCGCACCATGGCGTCGGGCCGCACCGGCAGGAAGGCGAACGGCACCCCGGCCGCCGCGACGCCGGCGGGCAGGTCGGTGTCGAGGTCGTCCACGCCGAGACCGACGGTCGCGGCGAGCGAGGCGCCGGGCAGATCCGGGCCGACCTCCGGCCTGCCGGACACCACCCGCGCGCCCGAGGCGTCGACGTGCACCGGCAGCAGACCGGCGCCGCACTCCTGCACGACGCGGCCTGGGCGGATCATGTCGGCGAACGCCAGCGCCCAGGCGGCCCCGATGCTCGGGTGCCCGGCGAACGGCAGCTCGCGGGCCGGGGTGAAGATCCGCAGCCGGTACGTCGCGGCGGACGTGGTGGGAGGCAGCGTGAACGCGGTCTCCGACAGCCCGAACTCGGCCGCGATCGCCTGCATCTGCCGCGCGGTGAGGGTACGCGCGCGGTGCACGACGGCGAGCGGGTTGCCGGCGTAGGCACGGTCGGTGAAGACGTCGACGATGTCGAAGTGCAGCCCCATGCGCCCGTCCTACCGGACGGCCGCCACCTCCGGGTGTCGGGGCTGTGGTCGGACGATCATCGGCGGGCGGTGGCAACCTCTAGGGTGTCCGCGTGGCCGCCACCCGTGTCTTCGTCGCACGCCTGGTGGGGATCGCCGTGTACGGTCCCGACGGCGAGCGGATCGGCAAGGTCCGTGACGTCGTCGCGACGCTGCGCGTCGACGCCAACCCGCCGCGGGTGCTCGGGCTGGTCGTCGAGGTCGCCACGCGCCGCCGGATCTTCGTCCCGATGCTGCGCGTCACCGGCGTCGATCCCGGCGCGATCACGCTGGCGACCGGGTCGGTGAGCCTGCGCCGCTTCACCCAGCGGCGCAACGAGATCCTCGTCGTCGGCCAGCTCCTCGACGCACCGGTCCGGATCGCCGAGACCGGCGAGGAGGTACTCGTCGTCGACGCGGCGATCGAGCCCACCCGCACCCGCGACTGGGTCGTCGAGCGGCTCGCCGTGCGTGCCCGCCGCAGCCGGCTGGCGCGGCGACCGGAGCTCCGCGTGGTGTCGTGGCGGACGGTCACCGGTCTGAGCCTGACCGACCGGCAGGGCACCGACGGCCTGCTCGCCGTCTTCGAGACGATGCGGGCCGCCGACATCGCCGGAACCCTCACCGCCCTGCCGGCGAAGCGTCGCCACGAGGTCGTCGACGCGCTCGACGACGAGCGTCTCGCCGACGTGTTCGAGGAGCTGTCGGAGACCGACCAGCGCGCGCTGCTGCGGCACCTGAGCCGGGAACGGGCCGCGGACGTGCTGGAGGCCATGGCGCCCGACGACGCGGCGGACCTGCTCGGGGAGCTTCCCGATCCGGAGGCCACCGTGCTGCTCGAGCTGATGGAACCCGAGGAGTCGGAGCCGGTGCGGCGGCTGCTGCGTTACTCGTCGGACACCGCAGGCGGCCTGATGACGCCCGAGCCGGTGATCCTGCGCCCCGACGCGACGGTCGCCGAGGCCCTCGCCCGCATCCGCAACCCCGACATCCCGCCCGCCCTGGCCAGCATGGTGTTCGTCTGCCGCCCGCCGACCGGGACGCCGACCGGCCGCTACCTCGGCTGCGCGCACGCGCAGCGGCTGCTGCGGGAGGCCCCGTTCGAGCTCGTCGCGGGCGTGCTGGACAAGGAACTGGAGACGCTGGCGCCCGACGAGCGGCTCGCCGGCATCGCCCGCTACTTCGCGGCCTACAACCTCGTGGCGGGCCCGGTCGTCGACACCGCGGGGCACCTGCTCGGCGCGGTCACCGTCGACGACGTGCTCGACCACCTGCTGCCCGCCAACTGGCGCGACCGGTTCGCCGACGAGCACGACAACCCCGCGGACCAGGCGACGGTCCGGATGGCCCCGACGGAGGTGGCCGATGCCTGAGGCTCCTGCGAACCGCCGCCTCGACGTCCCCCGGCTGGGCCGCCGGTGGCTCGACGTCGACCCCGACAGCTTCGCGCGCATCTCCGAGCGGGTCGCCCGGTTCCTCGGCACCGGCCGCTACCTCGCGATCCAGACCGTGCTCGTGATCGTGTGGATCGCCCTCAACCTGGTGCTCGTGGGCGTGTACCAGTGGGACCCCTACCCGTTCATCCTGCTCAACCTGGCCTTCTCCACCCAGGCCGCCTACGCCGCGCCGCTGATCCTGCTCGCGCAGAACCGGCAGGACGACCGCGACCGGGTGTCGCTGGACGAGGACCGCAGCCGCGCCGAGCGCACGAAGGCCGACACCGAGTACCTCGCGCGCGAGCTCGCCGCGCTCCGGATCGCCGTCGGCGAGGTGGCCACCCGCGACTACCTGCGCGGTGAGCTGGACCGGATCACCGAGCGGCTCGACGAGCTGGCTGCGGTACGCGCTCCGGCGGATGGTCGCCGACGACGCACGTAGCATGGGTAAGTGACCACCGGAACGAACACCGCCGGCACGGTTGAGCAGGCCGTGCACGCCGCGCTCGCCACCGTCGACGACCCCGAGATCCACCGTCCGATCACCGAGCTCGGGATGGTCAAGAGCGTCGTGGTGGTCGACGGCGTCGCGGACATCGGAGTGTTCCTCACCGTCGCCGGCTGTCCGATGCGCGAGACGATCACCAAGCGGGTCACCGAGGCCGTCTCCCGGGTCCCCGGCGTCACCTCGGTGCGGGTCGAGCTGGACGTCATGAGCGACGAGCAGCGCGCCGAGATGCGCAAGGGCCTGCGCGGCGGCGCCGCGGAGGCCGTGATCCCGTTCGCCCAGCCCGGCTCCCTGACGCGGGTGTACTGCGTGGCGTCGGGCAAGGGCGGGGTCGGCAAGTCGTCGGTGACGGTGAACCTGGCCGCCGCGCTCGCCGCCCGCGGCCTGTCCGTCGGCGTCGTGGACGCCGACATCTACGGCCACTCGGTTCCGCGCATGCTGGGCGTCACCGCCCGGCCCACCCGCGTCGACGACATGATCATGCCGCCGCAGGCGCACGGGTTGAAGGTCATCTCGATCGGGATGTTCACCGCGGGCAACGACGCGGTCGTGTGGCGGGGCCCGATGCTGCACCGTGCGCTGCAGCAGTTCCTCGCCGACGTGTTCTGGGGCGACCTCGACGTCCTGCTGCTCGACCTGCCCCCCGGCACCGGCGACATCGCCATCTCCACCGCCCAGCTGATCCCGAACGCCGAACTGCTGGTCGTCACCACCCCGCAGCAGGCCGCCGCCGAGGTGGCCGAGCGGGCGGGCTCGATCGCGGTCCAGACCCGGCAGCGGGTGGTCGGCGTCATCGAGAACATGTCGTGGATGGAGCTGCCCGACGGCTCGCGCATGGACGTGTTCGGCACCGGCGGCGGCCAGACCGTCTCCGACTCGCTGACCCGGATCCTCGGCGCGAAGGTGCCGCTGCTCGGTCAGATTCCGCTGGAGCCGCGGGTGCGCGAGTCCGGCGACAGCGGGGTGCCGGTGGTGCTGTCCGATCCCGACTCGCCCGCTGCGACCGCCCTGCGGGGCGTGGCCGAGAAGCTCGCCGTACGGTCGCGTGGGCTCGCGGGGATGTCGCTGGGCCTCTCGCCCGTCAGCCGCTGACCCGGGCGGAGCTGCTGCCCGATCGGGCCCCGACCCCGGGGCCGGTCGCGCTGCTGGACCGCAGCGCCCTAGTTTGCGGGGCATGAGCAGCCTCACGGTCCCGGCCGCCCCGCGCGAGCAGGTGGCGGCCGGGGTCGAGACGGTCCGGGTCGAGACGATCCGGGTCGGACCGGGGCGCGCCGTCACGGGCCCGCCGCCCTGCCCGCCGGGGATGCGGCGCCACCTGCCCTACACGCTGCCCGGGCTGTGCTTCGCCCTGCTGTTCACCTGCCTGTCGTTCACCCCCTCGCTGCTGCCGCGGAGCGGGCTCGTGCAGGGCCTGGTCTGCGGGATCAACGCCGCCATCGGCTACGGGCTCGGCGTGTTCGCGGCGGCCGCGTGGCGGGCGGTGGCCGACCGCCACGCCCGGACACCACGGTCGACGTCGTGGGCCCTGCTCGCCGTGGCGACGGCCGTCGCGCTGCCAGTCGCGATCGTCCTCGGCCGCTACTGGCAGGACCGGATCCGCGACCTGATGGGCATGGCGCAGGACCCCACGCTCTCCGCACTCCTGGTGCTGCCGGTGGCCGCCGTGCTGCCCTTCGTGGCGCTCGTCGCCGCCGCGCGCGGCCTGCGGTGGCTCTACCGCCATCTCGACCGCCGGCTGCGGCGCTGGATCGGCCCGCGCGCTGCGGACGTGTTGACCGGCGCGGTCATCGTCATCGGCACCGTCCTGGTGGTCAACGGCGTGGTCGTCGACGGGGCCGTGCGCCTCGCCGACCACGTGTTCTCGCTGCAGAACGAGAACACCGAGCCCGGCGTGAGGGCACCGGACTCGGCCCTGCGCTCCGGCGCACCCGGTTCGCTCATCAGCTGGGACTCGCTCGGCCGTTACGGCCGCTCGTACGTCGCGGGCGGGCCGTCCGCCACCCAGATCGCGGCGGTCTCGGGCGGCACGGCGCAGACCCCGGTCCGCACCTACGCCGGTCTCGACTCGGCCCCGGACGTCGAGGTCCGGGCCCGGCTCGCCGTCGACGACCTCGAACGGGCCGGCGGCTTCTCGCGGTCCGTGCTGGTGGTGGCGACCACCACCGGTTCCGGGTGGATCGACCCCGCATCCCCGGACGCGCTGGAGTACCTGACCGGCGGCGACGCCGCGACGGTGACGATGCAGTACTCGTACCTGCCCTCGTGGCTGTCGTACCTGGTCGACCAGGACCGCGCCCGCGACGCCGGCCGCGAGCTGTTCGACGCCGTCTACGCCCGCTGGTCCGACCTGCCTGCCGACGCCCGCCCGCGCCTGTTCATCAGCGGCGAGAGCCTCGGCTCGTTCGGGGCGGAGGCCGCGTTCAGCGGGGAGTTCGACCTGCGCAACCGGACCTCCGGCGCGCTGCTGGCCGGCCCGCCGAACTTCAACGTCCTCTACCGCAGCTTCGTCGACGACCGCGACCCCGGCAGCACCGAGGTCTCCCCGATCTTCCGCGACGGCCGCACCGTCCGGTTCAGCACGGATCCCGACGTGCCCGTGCCGCCCGCCGGAGAGCCCTGGAGCGGCTCGCGCGTGCTCTACATGCAGCACCCGTCGGACCCCGTGGTGTGGTGGAACACCGACCTGATCCTCGCCCGGCCCGACTGGCTCGAGGAGCCGCGCGGCCGCGACGTGGTCAGTGCCGTGCGGTGGATCCCGTTCGTGACGTTCTGGCAGGTGACGTTCGACCTGCCCTTCGCGCTCGACGTCCCCGCCGGGCACGGGCACAGCTACTCGCGCGAGTACGTCGACGGGTGGATGACGGTGCTGCAGCTCGACGGGTCGGACACGGCCCGCTCCGAGCGGTTGCGCGACGTCATCGGCCCGCCGGACTGACCGGCGCGGTCAGCGCCTCAGGTCGCGTCGGGGTCGATCGGAGGACGCTCGCCGGGGGCGAGGCGGGGAGCCGCGGGCGGGGTGGTGGCCCCGGACCCGTTCGGGCCGGCGTAGCCGTTGGGCTTCATCGGCGCGGCCGGGTCGGGGTCGTCGTCGAACAGGGTGCGCCGGACGGCCGTGCGCGGGTTGAAGTCGCGCAGCCCCCGCAGGTCCTCCAGCGGCTTGCGCAGCTCGTCGAACTCCGGGCCGAGCTCGCGGCGCAGCTGGTCGCGGGCGCCGGTGGCGTACTCGCGGACTTGGCGCGACGTCTTCCCGAGCCACGCCGCGGCGGACGGCAGCCGCTCGGGACCGAGGATGAACAACCCGGCCACGACCAGCACGAGGATCTCGCCCCACCCGACGCTCTCGAACACGGGTCCAGCGTACGGCGCCGACGGTCCGACCCGCAGTGACCTGCTGAGGGGGACGCTCCCGCCGAACCTTGGGGGTCGCCCTAATCCGCGGCGAGGACCACCGACAGCGTCAGCGGGCGGCCCTCGCGCACCAGCTCGACGGGCACGGTCTCGCCCGGCTGCCGCTCGCGCACCGCCACCACCAGCTCGTCCGCCCCGGCGATCGGCCGGTCGCCGACCTTGACGATGACGTCGCCCTCGATGATCCCGGCGACGGCCGCCGGCCCGTTCGCGGTGACGTTCTGCACCTGCGCACCGTCGGTCGCCCCGTCGGTCACCGAGCGGGCGTTGACCCCGAGGTCGGCGTGCTGCACCACCCCGGTGCGGATCAGCTCCTCCGCGATGCCACGGGCCGTGTCGATGGGGATCGCGAAGCCCAGGCCGATCGAGCCGCCCTCGTTGCCCGACGTGGCGCCGATGCTGCGGATCGCGGTGTTGATCCCGATCACGGCGCCCGTGGAGTCGACCAGCGGGCCGCCGGAGTTGCCGGGGTTGATCGCGGCGTCGGTCTGGATGGCGTCGATCACCGCGTCCCCGCCGGAGTCGCCGGCGTCGAGACGGACGGGCCGGTCCAGCGCGCTCACAATGCCCTGGGTGACGGTGCCGACCAGGCCGAGGGGCGACCCGATGGCGATCACGCCGTCGCCGACGGCAAGCCCGGCCGACGAGCCGATCGCCGCGACGACGGGGTTCGCGACGTCGACCTTGACGACGGCCAGGTCCGTCTTCGGGTCGCGGCCCACGATCCGCGCCGGAGCACGGGTGCCGTCGGCGAACACGGCGTCCAACCGGCTGCCCGCGCCGGCCGCCGCCGGTGCCACGACGTGGTTGTTGGTGAGGACGTAGCCGTCGCCCTGGATGACGATCCCCGACCCGGTGCCGGCCTCCTCGCCGACCCGGACCTCCAGCGACACGACCGCGGGGACCGTGCGTGCGGCGATGTCGGCCACCGAGCCGGGTGGCCGCTCCTTGCCCTCGGCGACGGGGGACAGCGTGGCGCCGGGATCGGTGAGCCGCGAGGCGCCGTCCGCCGTCAGCCGCCCCACCAGACCGCCTGCGGCTCCGACGAGGAGCGCGACCAACCCGAGGACCGCCAATGCCCGGCGCTGCACGCGGCGCCCGAACAGGACCTCGCGCAGGCTCAGCCGGGCGCCCTCGCCGGGGACGCGGACCGCGGGGGCGGCCTCGGTGACCGGCGGCGGGCCCAGGGTGACCCCGCTGGTCGGGTTGCGCCACGGGTCGTCGGCACCGGACCAGAGCGCGGGATCGGCCGCCGCGCCGTCGGAACCTGCGTTCGGCGGCCGCTGCAGCGCGACGCCGTTCCCCGACGGGCGGCCGAAGGCGAGCGCGAGAGCGGCGGGAGGTGGTGCGGTCAAGGTCGAGGTGTCCGGCAGCGCGGGCCGGGCCGGGCCGGAGAAGGCGCCCGACACCCCGTCGGGCCGGCCGAAGGTCGCCGCCGTCTCGGCGTCGACGGCGGGCCGGTCCAACGGGCGGGGCCCCAGGCGCGGCGTGTGCCCGTTCGACTCCGCGGTCGGCTCTTCAGCCGGCTCCGGCGCAGCGGCGCGTGCGGCATCGGCCGCAGCGGGCCGTGCCCAGGAATCGCCGTCCGACTCGCTCATCGATGCTCAGCCTGCCGCAGCAGTGGTGAAGTCCGCGTAGCCGAGCCGACCTCCCGCCCGAGCGGCCTACTGGTCGGGACGGAACGCGGCCGGGATGCGGTTCAGGCGATCCCGCAGCTGGGCGTCGAGGACCGCGGGCACGGCCGGGTCCGGGGACGTGGAGGCGCCCGGGGCTGCGAGAGTCGGGCCGGTGGGGACGCTGCTCGACGGCGGGGAGAGGCGGGCGGGCAGGTCGAGCACGGCGCCGCCGAGGACGCGGCTCTGCGGGGCGGGCTCCGGGGTGTCGCTCGGCGTGGCCAGCGCCCCGACCGTCAGCGCACTCAGCGCGATGCCCGACACCGCGCCGTACCGCGCCCTGCGGGAGAACCGACGGGCGGACGGGCCGGAAGCGAGGCCGGCCGGGGGCGCATCGGGATGATGCGGCGCCGACCCGGGACGGCGGTGGTCGCAGGGTGCGGCAGCCGGGCCGGGGACCGCGTCGCGCAGGAGGACGAACTGCCCGTCCGCCGTGACCCCCAGACCGGGCGGCATGGGAGGCAGCTCGGTCTCGACGGGGATCGACCGCAGGCTGCGCAGCAGGTTCGAGGGCAGGCACGGACCACCGGCGTCGCGCAGTGCGGCCCGGGCCTGTCGCTGGGCGACGACCTCGGTGCGGCACTCACCACAGCACCGGAGGTGCGCCTCGGCTCGCGCGTGGGCACCGGCGCTGAGCTCGTCGTCGACGTAGGCGACGATCGCGTCGAGGGTCAGATGTGCCTGCCCCCAGTCCGGGGAGCTCAGTGAGAACCGGCGCGAACCGGTCATCCGGCGACCTCCACTCCTGTCTTCGTCGCACCCGCCCGGGACGAAGCGCCACGCCGCTCGAGCGCGGCACGCAACGCGGCTCGTCCCCGGTGGATCCTGCTTCGCACGGTACCCAGTTTCACCCCCAGGGTGGCACCGATCTCCTCGTACGACAGTCCCTCGACGTCACAGAGCACGACCGCGGCGCGGAACTCGGGCGCCAGCTCGTCGAGCGCCGCCTGCAGGACGGGGTCGAGATGGGTGTCGGAGAAGACCTGCTCGGGCTCGGGCCCACCCCCCGGTAGACGGTCCGAGTCCTCGGGCAGGCCCTCCATGCGCAGCCGCGCGCGGCGGCGCACCATGTCGAGGAAGAGGTTCGTGGTGATGCGGTGCAGCCAGCCCTCGAAGGTGCCGGGCTTGTAGTCGGCGAGCGACCGGAAGACGCGGATGAACGTCTCCTGCGTGAGGTCCTCGGCGTCGTGCGGATTGCCGGTGAGGCGGTAGGCCAGGCGGTAGACGCGGTCCGCGTGATCCCGGACGACATCGTCCCAGCTCGGCGGGGTCCAGTCCGCGCCCTCGCCCGGAAGCACCGTTCCGCGTGGGGACGGCAGTACCGGAGTTGCGGTGGCCGAACGGTCGGTCATCGGTGTCGAGGCTCCTCTACAGCCGGTGTGTGCCAATCACGATGCCCCAATGCCGTGAACCGGGGGTGAGAGTGCCCTGAGAGAAACCTGTGAAAGAGCCCGTGGTGCTGTGGCGCCGGTCGCACGACGATCACGGCCGGGGCACGGCAGGCACGTAGGGCGCACTTGTCGGCGTCTGGACCAGTAGCCTTCGCGTCCATGAACGGCCGCCCGGATCCCGGCGCAACGGACCTGGTCCGCGACGTCGTCGACGGCTACCTCGCCGAGGACGACTCCCTGCTCGGCGCGCGCGCACGAGCAGCGCGGCTGGGTGTGACACCGGTCGGCGCCGCAGGCGGGGCGACGCTGTGCTTCCTCGCCGCGACGATCCACGCCCGGGCCGTGGTGGAGGTCGGCACCGGCGCCGGCGTCAGCGGGCTGTGGCTGCTGCGCGGCATGGCTCCCGACGGCGTGCTGACCTCGATCGACGTCGACCCGGAGGCCCAGCGGGCGGCGCGCGCGGCGTTCGTCGCCGCCGGCTACGGGCCGTCCCGGTTGCGGTTGATCAACGGGATGGGCCTCGAGGTGCTGTCGCGGCTCACCGACGGCGCCTACGACATGGTCTTCGTCGACTCGCTGCCCGTGGAGTACCCGCGCCACCTCGACGAGGCGGTGCGCCTGCTCCGGCCCGGAGGCCTGGTCGTGCTGGACGACGTGCTGCGCGCCGGCCACCTCGACGACGCCGCGGCCGTCGACCCGGCCACGCTCGCCGTCCGCGATCTCGCCCGCCAGGTGCGCGAGGACGAGCGCCTCGTGCCGGTGCTGCTGCCGGTGAGCGGCGGCCTGCTGTGCGCCCTGAGGAAGTAGCGATCAGCCGGCTTTGACGCCCTTGCCCAGCACCACGATCCCGCCCGGGCTCACGGTGTAGCGGCGCCGGTCGGCCTCGGAGTCGACGCCGATCAGCGCGCCGTCCGGCACGCGGACGTTCTTGTCGAGGATCGCGCCGCGCACGATCGCGCCCCGGCCGACCCGCGCCCCCGGCATGACCACCGAGTCCGACACCTCGGCGCCCATGTCGATCCGCACGTCCGGGCTGATGACCGATCGCCGCACGATCGCCCCCGAGATGATCGACCCGGCCCCGACCACCGAGTCCTGGGCGATCCCGCCCTCGACGAACTTCGCCGGCGCCAGCGGCCAGGCCGCCGTGCGGATCGGCCAGCGCTGGTTGTAGAGGTTGAAGATCGGGTGCACCGAGATCAGGTCGCGGTGGGCGTCGTAGTAGCTGTCGATCGTGCCGACGTCGCGCCAGTACCCGGCGTCGCGCGGCGTGGCGCCGGGCACGACGTTGTCCTTGAAGTCGTAGACGGCCGCCTCACCCTTGGCGACCAGGCGCGGAATGATGTCGCCGCCCATGTCGTGGTCGCTGTCGCCGTCTTCGGAGTCGGCGGCCAGCACCTCGAGCAGTACGTCCGTGCTGAAGACGTAGTTGCCCATCGAGGCGAAGGTGACGTCCGGGTCGTCGGCCACGGCGGGCGGGTCGGCGGGCTTCTCTACGAACTCGGTGATGCGCCCCGACGGGTCGGCGCCGATGCAGCCGAACGCCCGCGCCTCGGCCCGAGGAACCCGGATCCCGGCGACCGTCACGCCCGCGCCGCTCGCGACGTGCGCCTCGATCATCTGGGCCGCGTCCATCCGGTAGACGTGGTCCGCGCCGAACACGGCGATGTGGTCCGGGCACTCGTCGGAGATCAGGTTCTGGCTCTGGTGGATCGCGTCGGCGCTGCCGGTGTACCAGCGGCGACCGAGCCGCTGCTGGGCCGGCACCGTGGTGATGTACTGGCCGAGGACGCTGGAGAGCCGCCAGGTCTGCGAGATGTGGCGGTCCAGCGAGTGCGACTTGTACTGCGTGAGCACGCAGATGCGGTGCAGCCCGCCGTTGACCATGTTCGACAACACGAAGTCGATCAACCGGTAGTTGCCTCCGAAGGGCACCGCCGGTTTGGCGCGGTCCGCCGTCAGCGGCCACAGCCTCTTGCCCTCGCCGCCTGCCAGCACGATTCCCAGCACGTTGTCCGGCTGTCGTCCGGTCACGCAGCCGACACTAATCCGCGCGCGCGGTCGTCGGGAATTCGTCTGCGGTTGGTCAGCCCGAGGCAGCCTTGAGCGCGTCGCCGAGGTCACTGGCCTCCTCGGCCGACATCTCGACCACGAGGCGCCCGCCTCCCTCGAGCGGAACGCGCATCACGATGCCCCGACCCTCCTTGGTCACCTCCAGGGGACCGTCACCGGTCCGGGGCTTCATCGCCGCCATCTGCTGCTCCCATCCTCGTCGTACCGAGCGTGTCCGTGCGGTGTGCCGGCGCACCGCGGAGAGCGCGCGGCCGGATCCTCCACACATTCTCCCCCATGCCCCGGACAGGAGGAAAACCGGAGCGATCAACGCTGTCGCCCGACCGGTGGGTTTCACGCAGTGCGACCAGGGCATCACACAGCGGGTGTGGCCCGCCAGCAGTCGGCGACATGGTCGTCGACGAGCCCGGCGGCCTGCATTAGCGCGTAGCAGGTGGTCGGCCCGACGAACCGGAACCCGCGTCGCTTGAGCTCCTTCGCCATGGCCACCGACTCCGGCGAGGTCGCGGGCACGTCGGCGAGCGTCGCCGGACGCACGTGCGCCGCCGGCGCGAACGACCACAGCAGCTCGTCCAACGGCCGGTCCAGCTCGATCACCCGACCGGCGTTGTGGCGGGTCGCCTCGATCTTGGCGCGGTTGCGGACGATGCCGGCGTCGCCGAGCAGGCGGGCCACGTCGTCCGGGCCGAACGCCGCGACGGCGGCGGGGTCGAAGCCCGCGAACGCCGCCCGGAACGCGGCCCGCTTCCGCAGGATCACCAGCCACGACAGCCCCGACTGGAACGCCTCCAGGCTCAGCCGCTCGAACAGCGGCACGACGCCGTGCAGCGGCCGGCCCCACTCGTCGTCGTGATAGGCCACGTACTCGGGCGCCGAACCGGCCCAGGCGCAGCGCACGCGATCGCGAATCACACTCCCTCGCTGCGCTCGGTCGGCGCTCCGCGCAGGTGCTGTGTCTTCGGTTCGCTCGCTACGCTCGCTCACGACGAGCCGTCGACCGGGGTACGCGCCTCGAGGGTGGCGATACGGGTCTGCAGCTCGTCGCGCTCCGCACCGACGCGGTCCAACTCGGCGGCGAGGCGGTCGAGCACCCAGTCGACCTCGGACATCCGGTAGCCGCGCACGGCCTGCTGGAACCGCAGTGCGCGGACGTCGTCGCCGGCGACGTCGCCGACCGGCAGGCGGGTGGGGGTGGCACCGGACGGCAGGGGCGCCAGCTCCTCGCCCCGCCCGAACACGGCCGACGCGAGCCCGAAGACCACCGCGGCCACCGCCACGACGACCAGCAGGTAGATGAGCGCGGTTCCCATCGGTTGATCCCACCACGGCGGCGACCCGGATGTCTGCGGGGGTCAGTGCAGGGGGTCGCCCAGCAGCTCGCGCATCGGCGGACGCTCCGTGGCGTCGACGTCGGTGGACGTCGGCAACCACTCGCCGCCGATCTGCAGGAACTGGGTCAGCGGGGCCGCGGAGTCGATCGCGCCGCAGCGGTGCAGGGCCGCGGCGAGGATCTGGCGGGACATCACCCCGAGCTGCAGCAGGTTGCGGTTGCGGTGCTTGCGTACCCCCAGGTTGACCTGCGCCAGCCCGTCGAGCCCGAGCCGGGCGTGGGTGTCGAGCAGCAGCCCGATCTCCACGCCGTACCCGCACGCGAACGGCACCGACTCCAGCAGCTCGCGCGTCGCGGCGTACTCCCCGCCAAGCGGCTGCACCACGCCTGCCAGCTCCGGCCGCAGCGCCGCGAGCAGCGGGCGCGCGAGCAGCTCGGTGACGCGGCCGCCACCGTGCTCGAGCGACTCCTCCTCGGTCGTCTCCAGCCGCAGCGGCCGCCGGTAGAAGCCCTTGACGAGGCCGACGCCCGGGCGGGTGAGGATCGGGCCGAGGAGCGAGGGCACGAACGCGGGATCGAAGTCGACGAGGTCGGAGTCGATGAACACGATCACGTCGCCGGTGGTCGCGGCGAGCGAACGCCACAGCACCTCGCCCTTGCCGGGCAGGGGTTCCAGATGGGGGACGACGTCGGTGCGCTGTACCACCCGGGCGCCCGCCGCGGTCGCCACTTCGATCGTCCGATCGGTGGACCCCGAATCGACGACCACCAGCTCGTCGACGAGCGGGGCGTCGCCGCGCGTCAGCGGCACGATCGCGCGGACGATCGCGCCGACGGTCTCCTCCTCGTCCAGCGCCGGCAGCACGACGGAGACCCGCCGCCCGGCTTTCGCGGCGATCAGGCAGGAGGGTGTCCAGGCGGGTTCCTGGAAGGTCCGGTCGGCGAACCACTTCTCGGTGACGGGGTGCATGGCTCTCCTCGGTCGGCGTCGATCGGGGTCGGCGGCACTGCCGATGACGAACGCGTACTCCCGGGAGTTCCCGCAGGTCTGCGGGCTACGCGTGCCGGGCCAGCGCATTCTGGGAGCGGGCTGTGTGAGATCAGCGTGAGGCGCTCACGGCGTCAGCGTTACCGCCGAGCGGGTGCACACGCGTCCAGCGCGGCGTCCACCTCACGGACGACGGTGACCCGGGCGAGTGCGCCCGGGTGGAGGAATCCGCCCTCGCTCAACCCCTGTAACCAGCGCAGGAGCCCGTCGTAGTGGCCGTGCGGATCGAGCAGGACGACCGGCTTGTCGTGCATCCCAAGAGAGCCCGCGGTCCAGACCTCGAAGAACTCTTCGCATGTGCCGATGCCACCCGGAAGGGTGAGAAATGCCTCGGCGTGTACCTCCATCAGAGCCTTGCGCTCACGCATCGTGTCGGTGACGAGCAACTCGTCGACGCTCTCGTCGGCGACCTCACGGCGGATCAGCGCACGGGGGATCACACCAACCGTGCGCGCCCCGCCGGCCCGCGCGGCGGCGGCGACCGCGCCCATCATCGACACGCGGCCGCCACCCGTCACGAGCTCCCAACCGCGCGCGGCGATGCCCGAGCCGACCGCGCTGGCCAGCTCGAGATGGTGCGCCGGGATGCCGTCGGAGGAGGCGCAGTAGACGCAGACCCTCAGTGCGTGTCCTCCCAGGCTCGGTAGGCCTCGTGCACCACCTTCACCGCGTCGTCGACCTCGTCGGTGAGATAGAGCAGCTTCATGTCCTTCTCACCGATCTTGCCGTGACTGAGCACGCTGCGCTCGATCCAGTCGTACAACCCGCCCCAGTACTCGGTGCCCATCAGCACCACCGGGAACTTGGTGACCTTCTTGGTCTGCACGAGGGTGAGCGCCTCGAACAGCTCGTCGAGGGTGCCGAACCCGCCGGGCAGGCAGACGAAGGCCTGCGAGTACTTGACGAACATGGTCTTGCGGGCGAAGAAGTACCGGAAGTTGATGCCCAGGTCCACCCACTCGTTGAGGCCCTGTTCGAACGGCAGCTCGATGCCCAGCCCGACCGAGAGCCCGCCGGCCTCCTGGCAGCCGCGGTTCACCGCCTCCATCGCGCCGGGGCCGCCGCCGGTGATCACCGCGAAGTTGTCGCGGGCCAGCGCGGCGCCCAGGTCGCGGCCGAGGGCGTACTCGGGGTGGTCGCGAGGGGTGCGGGCCGAGCCGAACACCGTCACGGCACGCGGCAGCTCGGACAGCATGCCGAAGCCCTCGACGAACTCGGCCTGGATGCGCAGCACCCGCCACGGGTCGGTGTGCACCCAGTCGGTGTGCCCGCGGGAGTCGAGCAGGCGCTGGTCCGTGGTGCTGGATTCGTTGCGCTGCTGCCGGCGCAGCACCACCGGCCCGCGCTGCTTCTCGCGCGGCCGCTCGCCGTCGGGTCGCTCCCCGCCCGATCCTTGTGCGGCGGCGTCGTTCACGTCGTTCATGTCGTCACAGTAGTGATCCCGACGGGGACCTTCGGCGACGCGCAGGTGTCAGGCGAGGAAACGACGCAGGACGTCCGCGCTTCGGGTGATCAGCTCCGTGTCGACGTGCTCCTCTCGGGTGTGGGCGAGGTTCGGATCGCCGGGGCCGTAGTTGAGCGCCGGGATGCCGAGGGCCGCGAAGCGGGCGACGTCGGTCCAGCCGAACTTCGCCCGCGCCGTCGTCCCGGTGGCCTCCAGGAACTCCTGCGCAGCAGGGGCGGCGAGTCCGGGCAGCGCGCCGGGCGCGGAGTCGGTCACCGTGACGTCCAGCCCGTCGAACACCTCGCGCACGTGCTGTGCGGCGGCGTCGACCGTGCGGTCCGGAGCGAACCGGAAGTTGACGGTGACGACGGACTCGTCGGGCACGATGTTGCCCGCCACGCCGCCGGTGATCCGGACGGCCTGCAGCCCCTCGCGGTACTCGCAGCCGTCGATCTCGACGCGGCGGGGCTCGTAGGCGGCGAGCCGGTTCAGCACCTCGGCGGCGCGGTGCACGGCGTTGTCGCCGAGCCACGACCGGGCCGAGTGCGCACGGCGGCCGGCGAAGCGGACCTCGACCCGCAGCGTGCCCTGGCACCCGGCCTCGACCAGGCCGTCGGTGGGCTCGCCGAGCAGGGCGAGGTCCGCGGTGACCCAGTCGGACAGCTCACGCTCGACGCGGCCGAGGCCGTTGCGCGCGGCCTCGATCTCCTCACAGTCGTAGAACACGAGCGTGAGGTCGTGCCGGGGTTCGGCGACGGTGGCCGCGACGTGCAGGAACACCGCATCGCCCGCCTTCATGTCGCTGGTGCCGCAGCCGTAGAGAAGGGCGCCGTCGCGACGGCTGGGCACGTTGTCGGCGATCGGGACGGTGTCGAGGTGCCCGGCGAGCAGCACACGGCGCTCCCGGCCCAGGTGGGTGCGGGCGAGAACCGTCTCACCGCTGCGGAGGACCTCGAAGTGGGGCAGCTCGTGCAGGGCGGCCTCCACGGCGTCGGCGAGGGCCCGCTCGTCGCCCGAGACGCTGGGGACGTCGACGAGCGCGGCGGTGAGCGCGACGGGGTCGGCGGCGAGGTCGAGGGCGGGGATGGGCACGAGGGGACGCTACCGCCGGTGCCGTCCGCGGCTCCTGGCCCGGCCGGCCCCGACCTCGCGCGCCCCGGTCGACGTCGCGCGGCATCCGCAGCCGGGCAACGGTTCCGGGCGGCGCGGCGCCGCGAACGGCGCGCGCAGTGGCCGCACGGAGTTGTCCACATCGACAGTCGGCCATCCACAGGTGAACGGCACGCCGCCTGATCGGGCGGCGGGGCACGCATGCTGCCGACGTGACACTCGACCTCCCGGGACCGGCGCTGCGTCCCGACCTGCTCGCCGCCGGATACACCGACGAGGAGCTGCGCCGCGCCCGTCGCCGCGGCGAGGTCGTCGCCGTGCGGCGGGGCGCCTACGTCCCGTCCACCGACGAGCGCCTCGACGACCCGGCGGCGCGGCACGCGCTGGCCGTACGGGCCGCCGTCGCGCAGCTTCCTGCGGGCGCCGTCGTGAGCCACGTCTCGGCCGCGGTCCTCCTCGGCCTGCGCGTGTGGGACGTCCCGCTCACGGCGGTGCACGTCACCCGCGACAGGACGTCCGGCGGGCGGTGTGGACGCCGCCTGCACCTGCACACCACTCCCCTGGCCGACGGCGACGTCGTCGAGATCGACGGCGTGCCGGTGACCGCACCGGCGCGGACGGTGGTCGACGCGGCGCGGACGGTGCCGTTCACCGCCGGCGTCGTCGTCGCGGACGCGGCGCTCGAGGCCGGCCTCGACCCGGCCGAACTGCAGGAGGCGGTGGAACGTGCCGGGCGGCGGCCCGGCAACGCCCGTGCGCGGCGGGTGGTGGCCTTCGCCGACGGTGGCGGCCGCAGCGTCGGCGAGTCGCGCAGCAGGGTCCTGCTGGCCCGGCGCGGGATCCCACCTCCCGTTCTCCAATGTCCCGTCCACGACCCCCAGCGACGCCACGTCGGCACCACGGACTTCGCCTGGCCGGAGCTGGGCACCGTCGGCGAGTTCGACGGCCTCGTCAAGTACGGCCGGCTGCTGCGTCCGGGTCAGAGCCCCGGTGACGCCGTCGTCGCCGAGAAGCGGCGCGAAGACCGGCTGCAGGACGAAGGGCTCCAGGTGGCCCGCTGGACGTGGGACGAGTTGGACGACCCCGACGTCGTCGTCGACCGTCTGCTTCGGGCCTTCGCCAGGGGTGATCCCGCCACCTCGCGCGCCATCCCGGGCGGGACGCGTGCCGGAACCGGTGCCTCGCCCCGTACACCGCGCGACGTGGCCCGTGGTGTCGCCGGATACCGTGGACGCCCGTGAGCACCCTGCGCAGTGGGCCGGCCGCCGGCACGGGCCTGGCCACCGTGGCCCCGGACGGGACCGTCCTCGACACCTGGTACCCCGCGCCCGTCCTCGACGGCGATGTCGCCGATGCCCCCGACGTCCCCGAGCTCGAGAAGCTCGCGGGCGACGACGCGGACCGCGGGGTGCGCACGACGGTCGTGCAGACGCGGATCGCGTCGCTGGCTGAGCCGCCCGTCGACGCGTTCGACGTCTACCTGCGCCTGCACCTGCTCAGCCACCGGCTGGTGCGCCCGCACGAGATCAACCTCGACGGGGTGTTCGGGCTGCTCGCGAACGTCGTGTGGACCAACTACGGGCCGTGCGCGGTCGCCGGGTTCGAGACCGTGCGCGCCCGGCTGCGGCTGCGCGGGCCGGTGACGGTGTTCGGCGTCGACAAGTTCCCGCGGATGGTCGACTACGTGCTGCCCACCGGCGTCCGGATCGCGGACGCCGACCGGGTCCGGCTCGGCGCGCACCTGGCCGAGGGCACCACGGTGATGCACGAGGGGTTCTGCAACTACAACGCGGGCACCCTCGGCGCGTCGATGGTCGAGGGGCGGATCTCGGCCGGTGTTGTGCTCGGCGACGGCTCGGACCTCGGCGGCGGCGCGTCGGTGATGGGCACGCTCTCCGGCGGCGGCAAGGAGGTGATCGGCATCGGGCGGCGGTGCCTGATCGGCGCGAACGCGGGGATCGGCATCTCCCTGGGCGACGACTGCGTGGTCGAGGCGGGCCTCTACGTCACCGCGGGCACCAAGGTCACCCTGCCCGACGGCACGGCGGTCGCGGCCCGCACGCTCTCCGGGCAGAACGGGCTGCTGCTGCGTCGCAACTCGGTGACGGGCACGGTCGAGGCGCTGCCGCGCACCGGCCAGGGCATCACGCTGAACGCCGCTCTGCACGCGAACTAGCCTCGTCGTCGGTGGCAGGGCGGTCGCCGATCCGCCAGATCGCGACCCCCTGCACCGCCCCGGCGAGGAGGAGCACCACGATCGCGGCCGGATAGCCGGTGGCGTCGATCAGCAATCCCATGAGCAGCGGGCCGAGCCCGGCGACCGTGTACCCGACACCGAGGGCCAGCCCGCTCGTCGCCGCGCTCGTGCTGCCGTCCGGGGTGCGCCAGGCGATGACCGTGAGGCCGAGCGGGAAGCCTGCGCCGACGCCGATCCCCATCAGCGCGGCCCACAGCCACGGGCCGACGACCGGGGGCTGGGGCAGGAGCAGCGCGCCGAGCGTGCCGGCCACCCCGCACGCGAGCGTGAAGCCCGCCCAGAACCGCCACCTCCGGCGCCGCTCGGCCATCGCCGGGGCGAGCAGCGCCGCCGGGATCTGGGCGACGCTCCAGACCGCGAGCAGCAGACCGGCCCGCTCCGGACGCCAACCCTGGCCCTCGTAGTACGGCGCGAGCCACGTCAGCCAGCCGTAGAACATCAGCGACGTTCCGGCCTGGTAGGCGGCTACGAGTCGCGCGAAGCCGGTCCGCCAGGGCAGGCCGCTGCGCGCCTCGGCGCGATCCGGCCGGCCGATGCGACGCGCGATCGGCGTCCAGACCGCTACCGCGAGCACCGCGGGCACTGTCCAGATCGCGAGGGAGAACGACCAACCGCCGAGCGCGACGGCGACGGGCACGGTGACGGCGCTGGACACCGTCGCGCCCATCATCATCGCCACCACGTAGCCGCCCGTGGCTGCGCCCGCGCGGGAGCCGAGGTGGTTCTTGACCACCCCGGTGAGCAGCACGCCCGCCACCCCGATCCCGAGACCGAGCAGGAGGCTGCCGCCGATCAGCGCCGGTAGCACGGCCCACCCGCGGACGGCGCTGCCGAGCGCCACGAGCCCCACCGCGCCGCCCAGCGCGGGCTTGCGGCCGAAGCGCACGCCGAGGGCGGGGCCGACGAACGACCCGGCCGCCATCATCAGCACCGCACCGGCCTGCACGAGCCCGGCGGCGCCCGAGCTGATGCCCAGCTCGTCGCGGACCGTCTCCAGCAGCGGCGGGTAGGCCGCCAGTGCCGCGCGCAGGTTCACCGCGAGGGCGAGCACGCCGAGCAGCACGAGGGCGGGCCGCACGGCGGGAACGGCAGCCGGCGTCGATGCCGGCACGTGCGGGCTCACGCGGTCGACCTTTGCACGTCAGGTCCGGCCGGCGCGCGGGTAGCGCCAGCGGTCAGCCCGCGAGCCGCTCCAGTGCCGCCGCGATCCGCTCGTCCGTCGCCGTCACGGCCACCCGGACGTGGCGCTCCCCCGCCGGCCCGTAGAACTCGCCCGGCGCCACGAGTATGCCCAGCTCCGCGAACCGTCGGACGGTCGTGCGGCCCGACTCGCCCGCGGTTCCCCACAGGTAGAGCCCGGCCTCGGAGTGCTCGATCTTGAGCCCCCACGCCTCCAGCGCCACCCGCAGCTGCGCGCGACGCAGGGCGTAGACCTCGGCCTGCGCGATCACATGCGAATCGTCGGACGCCGCGGCCGCCATCGCCGCCTGCACGGGGCGGGGCACCATCATCCCGGCGTGCTTGCGGATCTCGAGCAGCGCGGCCACCACGGCGGGATCGCCGGTGACGAACCCCGCGCGGTACCCGGCGAGGCTCGACGACTTGCTCATCGAGTGCACCGCGAGCAGGCCGGTGTGGTCGCCGTCGGACACGTCGGGATGCAGGATCGACGTGCCGCGGTGCGGCGGCGCGGACAGCGCCAGGTAGCACTCGTCGGACGCCACGATCGCGCCGCGCTCCCGCGCCCAGGCCACGACCTTGCGCAGGTGCTCGACCGGCAGCACCCGGCCCGTCGGATTGGACGGCGAGTTCAGCCAGACCAGGGCCGGGCGGCGGGGCCCCAGGGCCACCAGCCCGTCCGTCCGCACGAACTCCGCCCCCGCGAGCAACGCACCGACCTCGTAGGTCGGGTACGCGACCTCCGGGATGACGACGAGGTCGCCCGCGGTGATCCCGAGGAGCGTCGGCAGCCAGGCGACGAACTCCTTGGAGCCGATCGTCGGCAGGATGTCGTGCGGGTCGACCGTCACGTGGAAGCGCCGCGCCAGCGACCCGGCGACCGCCTCGCGCAGCTCGGGCGTGCCGTGCGTGGTCGGGTAGCCCGGCACGTCCGCGGCCGGGCCGGCGAGCGCGTCGCGCACCACGGCCGGGACCGGGTCCACCGGGGTGCCCACCGAGAGGTCGACGATCCCACCGGGATGCCCCGCGGCGAGCGCCTTGTCGGCCGCGAGGGAGTCCCAGGGGAAATCGGGGAGGTGCAGAGCCCTCACTCTTCGTGGTTCATGGGTGGGAGGTCCTTGATCCACTGCGGGTCGGCGGCGACCTTGCCGACCTTGGACGCACCGCCGGGCGAACCCAGCTCGTCGAAGAAGTCGACGTTCGCCTTGGTGTAGGCCGCCCACTCGTCCTTGACGTCGTCTTCGTAGTAGATCGCCTCGACCGGGCAGACCGGCTCGCAGGCTCCGCAGTCGACGCACTCGTCGGGGTGGATGTAGAGCATCCGCGCGCCCTCGTAGATGCAGTCGACCGGACACTCCTCGATGCAGGCCTTGTCGAGGAGGTCGACGCAGGGCTCGGCGATCACGTAGGTCACGGACGGTCCTCCACTCGGGCTTTCTTTTGCCCGACCAGTATCACCCGCGCAGCGCGCGAACGGGCAGTCGGGGGCGTGTGACGCCGGGCAAGATGGCGGGCGTGGAACGGCTGGAGGATCTCGTGGGACGCCGCGTCGCGCTGCGGCACCGGCTCGGGTCCGGTCTGCTCACCGACGCGGTCGGCGAACTGACGGTGGACGGCGCCTCCCTCGTCGTGCAGACCCGGCGGGGACCGGTCCGCGTGGCGCGGCCCGACGTGGTGGCGGCGCGGGCGATCCCACCGGCGGTGCCGCGGCGGCCGTCGTGGGCGGCGGTCGCGCACCTGGAGAACCTCTGTGCGGACGCCTGGCCCGCGCGGGTCGACGAACCGCTCGGAGCCTGGCGGCTGCGGGCCGCGGGCGGCTTCACGGGGCGGGCGAATTCGGCCCTGGCCGTGGGCGACCCGGGGACCCCGGTGCCGGCGGCGCTGGAGGCCGTCCGCACGTTCGCCGACGGGCACGGCGTTCCGCCCCGCGTGCACGTGCCGGTCGGGTCGCCGTGGGACCGGGCGGTGGCGGCCGCGGGCTGGGTGCTCGACGCCGGCCACGAGGCGGGCGCCGAGGTGGCGGTGCTGGTGGCGGACCTCGACCGGCTCGCAGCGCACCACCCCGCGGTGGCGCTGGCGGAGCGGCCGGACGACGCCTGGTGGGCGCTGGCGCTGGGCCGGGAGCCCACACCGGACGAGCGGTGGGTGCTCGACCCGGGCAGCCACGCCGCGCCGGACCGGACGGTGCGGACGGTCTTCGGGCTGGTCCGCGGCGCGGGCGCGATCCGGGCCGCCGTCGTCGGCGACCACCTGCACCTGTCCCGGCTCGCCGTGCGCCCAGAGGACCGCCGAGCGGGAACCGGCACCGCTCTGACGGCGGCCGCCGCGGCGTGGGGCCGCGAGCAGGGCGCACGGTGGGCCGTGCTGCAGGTGGCGTTGCACAACACCGTGGCGCGGGCGTTCTACGACGCGCTGGGCGCGGCGGAACACCACCGCTACC
The DNA here is from genome assembly GCF_031845345.1 of Pseudonocardia charpentierae. Classification (NCBI taxonomy): domain Bacteria; kingdom Bacillati; phylum Actinomycetota; class Actinomycetes; order Pseudonocardiales; family Pseudonocardiaceae; genus Pseudonocardia; species Pseudonocardia charpentierae. Next base: position 169,502 of record NZ_JAVREJ010000014.1, read on the forward strand.
GCTACCTGGTGCCCGGCAACAGGTGATCCGATGTCTGGAAGGCCACCTTTAGGACGTCCTGCGCCATGAAGGTGGCCTTCCAGACATACCGGCGCCTAACCGCGACGCGAGTGGATCCACGCCTCGCCGGACGTCGCGGCCTTCTTCAGCCCCGACCACTCACCGAAGTACTTCCCCGCCACCCCGACCACCGGGACCAGCGAGACCCACCGGGCGATCCGGCCGCCGCGCGGGCGCTTGCCCAGTTCCGCCTCGACCGACAGCAGGGCCCTGCCCAACCGCCACACCGCGCCGCCCAGGCGCGCCACGGCGGGCTTCTTCTCGTTCTCCAGGTCCGCGGTCAGCTCGGCGGCACGCGCGTCCGCGGCGGCGTCCGAGGCCGGGCTGAGGTCGGCACGCGCGGGCGGGCAGAGGTCGCGCCGGAACATCACCGCGCCGAGCAGCGCCACGACGTCTGCCTCGTCGTGCATGTCGTGCTCGTCGGCGATCGCGCAGAGCACCAGCCCTTGTGCCGCCGCCCCGAGGACCGAGGTGACGGGCAGCTTGCTCGTGATCACCCCGCCGAAGCCGGGGACCGCGGCGACGAGGCTGGTCAGCCTGCCGACCCGGCGCACCCACCACTGGGACCGCGCGTGCATGTCCATCTGCGCCCATGCCGCGGTGCCCGGCGCGTGCGTCGAGGCCAGCCGGTCCACGAGCCGCTCGCGCAGCTTCCGGTCGACCCGCGGCGCGGCGCTGTCCGCCGCGCGCATCGCCCGGGCCTGCAGGCCGAACGCGTCGGAGTCGCTCAGCGCGCCCAGCAGCGGGCGGGTCGCCCGCACGAACGGACGCAGCACCGCGGCGACGTCGGAGTCCGAGATCGGACCGCCGTCCCGGTTCGCCGGGGACGCGTTCTGCGTCAGGTCAGTCGTCGCCGCGCACATCGGCCGCTCCTCGATCTCCCGCCGACACCGCCTCGCCCATCAGGACCTTCCGCAGGGCCAGCAACCCCGCGAACAGTCCTCCGAACACCAGCAGCGCCGACTGCCATGTCGCCGGCAGCAGCACATCGCCACCCGGCCCTCCCACACCGAGTACCCCGACCGCCAGCAACCACGCGAGCAGGGGCGCCCCGGCGACAGCGGGGCGGGAGTCGAGCTCGCCGGCGCGCAACACCAGCCAGGGCACGATCACGATCGACATCAGCGCGCCGACCGGGGTCGGGACGGCGCCGGCGTACATCGGGGTGAGCACGAGCCCGATCGCGCCGAGCAGCAGCCCGTCGACGACGAGCAGCGCGAACAGGCCGGGGCTGTGCAGACCAGGACGGGGCAACCCGGAACCGGGTGGCCCGGGCTCGGACAGCGCCGGACCGGGCAGGGCCGAACCGGCCATCAGGCCACCCCTGCAAAAAGGTCGACGGCGTCGGAACCGGCGGGTTCCCCGGCCAAGAGCACGAACTCCTCCACGTCCAGCAGCGGCTGCGCGACCCCGTTGCTCATCGCGAACGCCGTGATCCGCCCCGGCGCCGACCACAGCGCGACCTGCGTCGCGTGCGCCCGCAGCGCACCCAGCCGCGCCTCGCGCTGCCCGGACACGTCGACGCAGACGTCGACGTCCGCGTCGGGCACGGTCGGCAGCTCGTCGGGCTCCGGCATGCGGAACGGCAGCCCGTCGGCGCCCTGCAGCGAGGCGAGCCCCGCCTCCAGCCGGGCCCGGCCGGTCACCGTCGCGTAGAGCCGCACGACCTCCGGTACCCGGCGGACGGCCGCGACAGTGATCTCGTGTGCCCGGACATGGTCGGGGTGCCCGTACCCGCCGTCGGCGGCGTAGGTGACGACGACCTGCGGCGCCACCTCCTCCAGGATCGCGGTGAGCGCGTCGACCTGGTCCGCGAACGCCTCGGGCGCCGCAAGTGCCCGGGAGTGCAACCGGGTCGGGGTCGCCGCGCGCACGCCGTGCCCCGCGAGCACCATCCCGGAGTCGCGCCAGCGGCCCGTTCCGCCGAGGAACCGATGATCGGTGACGCCCAGCGCGGCGCAGGCCGCCACGAGCTCCCCGATCCGGTAGCCGCCGAGCTGGTCAGCGGCGCCGGCCGCGAGCAGCGCGAGTCCGGGCGGGATGATCTCGCCCTCCTCGCCGAGCGTGCACGTCACGAGGGTCACCGACGTGTCCGGAGCGGCGGCGTAGTGGGACATGGTGCCGCCGGTCGTCAGGGTCTCGTCGTCGGGGTGGGCGTGCACCAGCAGCAGTCTCCGGACATGATCCGGCGCGGGGCGGCTGCCCCGCGCGGAGCGCGGGGCGGACGCGTCGTGGCCGGGTCGGTCACCGAGGTGCGTCACGCGGTGCAGCCTATGCGTGACCCGAATGGCCGCTGCGCGGGACCGGTCGTGACTCCTCGAGGTGGTCACGAGCGCGTCAGCGGGCGGGTGCCGTCCAGCGTTGGGCGCCGGTGAGCGGCCCGGTGGTCAGCGGTCCGGGCCCGACCCCGGTGCCGGAGTCCGCACTCGCGGTGCTCACCAGCAACGACACCGGCTGGAACAGCGGCAGCGCCGGAACCTGCGACCACAGGAGCTTCTCGACGGCCTCGCGCGTGTCGCCCGGGTTGCTGCCGTCCGGATCGGCGATCAGCTCGTCGAGCAGCGGCTGCAGCGCGGACGAGCAGGTGGTGGGCACCGCCGGGCGTCCCGGGGGGCCATTCGGGTTGGCCGGGTCGTCGCAGCCGTACTCGGAGGCGAGCTCGGTGGCGGGGTCGCCGCCCACGACCCGCGGCCGGACGACGAGGTCGACGCTCACGCCCGCCGGGGGTGCCGGCGTGGGTGACGCCGCGGTGGTCGCGGTCGGCGTGGTGGATGCCGACGCCGCAGAGGTCTCGCTGCTCGGGGTCGCTGTCGGCGTCGCGGTCGTCGGGGCACCCGAGGTCGGGGGCGCGGCCGTGGTGGTGCTCGGCGGGGTGGGCGGGACGACCGTCTGGCCGAACAGCTCAACCGCGGTGGGCGCGACGACGGTGGTCTCGATGCCGGCCGCATCGAGCTGGGCGGCCACGTTCTTGGCCACCGCGAGGTCGGTCGGCCGCTCCGCGGCGGCACCGATAATCAGTTGGACCGGCTCGCCCCCGTCCCGCCAGCGGCCCTCGTCGTCGCGGGTCCATCCGGCCGAGGTGAGCAGCGCGGTCGCGTCCGGGCGGTTCGTGGGCTCGGTGCTCGCGTAGCCCGGCAGCGACGGGGCGGTGGCGAACGAGTCGGCCGCGAGAGCGTCCGGAGCCGCTGCGGTGCGCACGGCGTCGCGGTCGACGAGGCCCTTGAGGGCCTGCCGGACACGGGTGTCGGCGAGCGGGCCGCCGTCGGTGCGCAGCCCGAGCTCGGTCACGACCGGCTCGGGCGCCGTCTGGATCCGCGGCGGAGGTTGCAGGCCCCCCAAGGCGGTCCGGACGCTGTCGTCCGGCGTGGGCAGCGCGATGTCGACGTCGCCGACCCCGAGACCGTCCGCCAGCGCCGTACCACCCAGGCGGCGCAGCACGAGCTGGTCGAGCACCGCCGGGGTGTCCCAGTACTGGTCGTTGCGCGTGAGCACGACCTCGCCGCGGGCGCGGTCGACGGAGACGACCCGGAAGGGACCGCCGGACGCGGGGACGCCGTTGGCCAGCGCACCGGTCCACGAACCGGGGGCGTCCTTGAGCAGGTGCGCGGGGAGCAGGTCGGAGAACAGTGTCTTCCAGGCGGGGTAGGGCTGGGCGAACACGACGTCGACGGCCTTGCCCGCGGCACGGGAGCGGACGTCCGTGATCAGCCGGTAGCCGGCGGCGTCCGCGACGCCCGGCTCGTCGCGCATCCGCTCCCACAGGTAGACGAAGTCCTCGGCGGCGATCGGGGCGTTGCTCGTCCACGACGCCTCGAGGTTGAGCTCGTAGGTGACCGTGAACGGGTCCTGCGCGGTGACCTCGGCGCTGGTCGCGATGGACTTGTCGAGCTGCGGGTTGCCGTTCACGTCCGGCCGGAACACCGAGGGCAACACGAGGCCGGCCAGCGCCGTCGTCACCGGCGACTGGTGGGCGAGCAGGTGCGGGTTGAAACCGGCGCCGAGGTCGTCGACGGCGACGACGATTTGGCTCGGCTGCGGCGCGGGCGTCGGCGGAGGCGGGGCGGGCGGCGGCGCGGCTGGGGCGGTGCAGGCGACGAGCAGCAGGAGCGGAAGCAGGACGGCGAGCAACGCGGCGAGCGGCGCCATCGGACGGCCCGCGCCGCGTTCAACCCCTCGGACCCGTTCGCAGGGCCCCCCGACCGTCACCCGTTCCGACCTCCCGTTCCGGGGGCGTACCCAACCACACGCCCCGGGAACGGGTGTCAACCCATGGAGGTTCCGACGACAGGTGGCGTGCTAGTTCGAGGCGGCCGTGCGGGCCCGCGACCGGGCACGCGCCCGCAGGTGCGAGTCGAGCTCGACCTTGCGGATCCGGACGTTCTCCGGCGTCACCTCGACGCACTCGTCGTTGGCACAGAACTCCAGGCTCTGCTCCAGCGACAGGATCGTCGGCGGGGTCAGCTTGATCAGCTCGTCGCCCGTCGACTTGCGCATGTTCGTGAGCTTCTTCTCACGCACGATGTTGACCTCGAGGTCTTCGTTGCGCGTGTACTCGCCGATGACCATGCCCCCGTAGACCAGGGTGCCGGGGCCCACGAACAGCTCGCCACGGTCGCTCAGCGCGTCGACGGCGTACCCGGTGACGGGCCCGGCGCGGTCCGCGATCAGCGAGCCGCGCAGGCGGCTGTTGATCTCGCCGACCCACGGGCCGTAGCCGTCGAAGACGTGGCTCGCGATACCGGCGCCGCGCGTGATCGTGAGGAACTCGGTGCGGAAGCCGATGAGCCCGCGGCTGGGCACCCGGAACTCCATCCGGACGCGGCTCTCGCCGTGCACCATCTGGCTGAGCTCGCCCTTGCGCGCGGCCAGGAGCTGGGTGACGGCGCCGAGCGACTCGGTGGGCACGTCGACCGACAGGTGCTCGAACGGCTCGTGCAGCTTGCCGTCGATCACCTTGGTGACGACCTCGGGCTTGCCGACGGTCAACTCGAAACCCTCGCGGCGCATCGTCTCGACGAGAACGGCCAGCGCCAGCTCGCCGCGGCCCTGCACCTCCCAGGTGTCGGGGCGCTCGGTGGGCAGCACGCGGATGCTGACGTTGCCGACCAGCTCGGAGTCGAGGCGAGCCCGGACCTGGCGGGCGGTGAGCTTGGCGCCGGGGTGCGGGTCGCGGCCGACCAGCGGCGAGGTGTTGATGCCGATGGTCATCGAGATCGCCGGCTCGTCGACGTTGATACGGGGCAGCGCGACGGGGTTGTCCGGGTCGGCAAGGGTGTCGCCGATGGTGACGTCCGCGATCCCGGCGACGGCGACGAGGTCGCCCGCCGACGCCGACTCCGCGGAGGTGCGGGTGAGCGCCTCGGTGCGCAGCAGCTCGGTGACCTTCACGCGGGAGATCGTGCCGTCGGCACGACACCAGGCGACCTGCTGGCCGCGACGGATCGTGCCGGCGCGGACGCGGCACAGCGCGATGCGGCCGAGGAACGACGTGGCGTCGAGGTTGGTGACGTGGGCCTGCAGCGGGGAGTCCGGGTCGTCGGCCGGCGGGGGCACGGTGCCGAGAAGGACGTCGAACAGGGGCTGCAGGTCCGGCGAGTCGGGCTGCGTGCCGTCCGCCGGGCGCTCGCGCGACGCGCGACCGGAGCGGCCGGAGGCGTAGACGACCGGGAGGTCGAGCAGCTGGGCGGTGTGGTCCTCGTCCAGGTCGAGCTCGTCGGCCAGCTCGAGGAGGAGCTCCAGGCTCTCGTCGACGACCTCGCCGATTCGGGCGTCCGCGCGGTCGGTCTTGTTCACGACCAGGACGACGGGCAGGCCGGCGGCCAGGGTCTTGCGCAGCACGAAGCGCGTCTGAGGGAGCGGGCCCTCGGAGGCGTCGACGAGCAGGACGACGCCGTCGACCATCGACAGGCCACGCTCGACCTCGCCGCCGAAGTCGGCGTGACCGGGAGTGTCGACGACGTTGATGGTGGTGCCGTGCCAGTCGATCGCGGTGTGCTTCGCGAGGATCGTGATCCCCTTCTCCCGCTCCAGGTCACCGGAATCCATGATCCGGTCGACCGGCTCGGCGCGCTCGCCGAAGGCGCCCGAGGCGCGCAGCATGGCGTCGACGAGAGTGGTCTTGCCGTGGTCGACGTGGGCGACGATGGCGACGTTGCGCAGCTCACCACGCCCCCGGGCACGGAACGGGTCGGCCGGGGTGGCCTCGAGGGTGGGTGCAATGCTCACAGCTAACTGTAGCGATTCCGAGACGCGCAACATTCCACCAGGTACGGCGGTGGGGTGCAGCTCACGTCTGTGAGCAGGCGGGAGGCGGTGGCCGCACCGCTCGCCCGCTCGGCGACGGCCCGCAGCTCGGCGAGGTCGACCCGGGAACCCACGGCGCGGAGCAGCGCGGCACCGCCCGCTCCGGCCTCGACGGCCGCATCCAGGAGCGCCAGGGGTCGGACGGGAACGGCGACGCCGCGCAGGGTGACGAGGTCGGTCGCACGGAGCACCTGCCGGCGCACGACGACTCCGGGCCGCGGGTCCGGGCAGCGGCGCGGGACGGTCAGCGTCACCGTGGCCGGCGGCGCGGGCAGCAGGCCGTGCCACCACGCCGCGGCCAGCCCGCCGAGCACCGCCCCGTCGCCCGCCCAGAGCACGGTCGCCCGGACGCGGGCCTCGTCGGTGACCGGGTGGCCCGCGCAGCGGTAGACGCGCGGATGCACCGGCACCCACCGCCGCCGGGCGACGAGCCGGTCGATGTCGTGCGCGGCCAACCCGGCCCGCAGCGCCTGGGCCCGGGCCACGACCCCGGCCTGCCTCCCCACCACGGCCTCGATCGCCTGCATGGTGTTCCTGGACGTCATGCCGTCCGTGGTTGTCGTCATGCCGTTCCTGGATGTCGTCATGCCGATACCGGACGGCCGCCACCCCGCCCCGGTTCCCCCGAAGCCCCGCCATGCCACGAACGGCCCCACCCCACCCGCGAGTCGGCACGTTGGACCCCGCGAGTCGGCACGTTTGCCCGCGCGAGTCGGCACGTTCGTCCCCGCGAATGTGAGGTCCGGGGTCGCGCAAACCACCGAGGTCGTACGAACGCCTGCGTCACCCCTCGTCGGTGAGGAGCCGCACCAGGTCCGTGACCACCGCGCGGTCGGCGTCCACCCAGTTCACCTCGGGCACCTCTGCCGCGCCGACCCACCGCAGGGCTGCGTGCTCCAGCGCCCGGGGCTCGGGCGCTGCGGTGGCCGGGCGGGCGCGATGGACGCGCAGCACGCCGACGTCGATCCGCAGATCCGTACCGACCCGCCCGTCCGGGACGACCTCGGTCCCCAACTCCTCCCGGCACTCGCGCACGACGGCTGCGGACTCGTCCTCCCCCCGCTCCACTCGGCCGCCCGGCAGTTCCCACCGTCCGGCCAGCGCCGGGGGTCGCGTGCGCTGCGCGATCAGCAGCCGCCCGTCGCGGACCAGGGCGGTGGCGACGACGGCCGGAGCCGCCGCGAGCGCCTCGGACCTTGTCGTGATGACCTCGGCCCGGGCGGCGAGGACCCGCCGCATCATGCGGCGGACGACTACGCGGTCGGCCAGCATGCCGACGCGCCCGAGAGGGGCGGTCCACCGGAGCTCGTCGCGCAGCCAGGTTCCGACCGGGCTCGGCGTCAGGGTGGTGACGTGTTCGACGGCGCGCATCGGGCCGCCGGCGAGCACGGACGTCATCCCGTTCGCGTCGATGCCGGTGATCCGCGTGCGGAGCGGGATTCGCAGCCCGGGCACCGCCCGCACGGCGACACGCACCTCGTCGTCGGGAGCCAGCAGCCGGACCGGCGAGGTGAGCCGATGCCCGGCACGGCTGAGCGCCTCGGCCGCCGCAGTCGCGTCGCGAAGGACGCCGGCGACGGTGCGCGGTGGCGCGTCGATCAGGACGTCGAGCCGCAGGACCGAGCCGAACCGATCCTCCGCCGAAGGCTCTCCGGGGAGACCACCGGACGCGTCGCTCACTCGTCGATCGTCCACGAGGTGCCGGCGCCGCACCCGGCAGGGCGGCGTACGCCTTCGGTGGTTCGCGTGCCGAGACGTACGGACTCGCGCGGCCCCAAATCTGACATTCGCAGGGACGAACGTGCCGACTCGCGGGGACGAACGTGCCGACTCGCGGGGTCCAACGTGCCGACTCGCGGGGACGAACGTGCCGACTCCCGGGTCAGGGGCGGGCTGCGGCGGGCCAACGGACCTCCATGCGGGCACCCCCGCCCGGCGCCTCCCCCGCCGCCACCGTGCCGCCCCGGCCCGCCACCAGGGCCGCAACCAGGGCCAGGCCCAACCCGGCGCCGCCGCCCGCCCGGCTCTCGACGTCCGGTTCCAGCCGTGTGAACCGGTCGAACACGCGGTCGCGGTCCGCCGCCGGGATGCCGGGACCGTCGTCCTCCACCACGAGCCGCACCGTGCGCCCCGCCGGCAGCACCCCCACCTGCACCAGGCCCCGGGCGTGCCGCAACGCGTTCCCGAGCAGGTTGTCCAGCACCAGCGCGACCTCGCCGGGGCTGGCCGCCGCCGCGGCCGGAGCGGGCGCGACGAGCTTCACCACCGCCCCGTGCCGGTTCTGCCGCCCGATCGCCGCGCGTGCCGCCGCCACGACGTCCACCGGCCGGGGTGACGGCCGCTGTCCGGCGTCCGCCCGGGCCAGTGCCATCAGGTCGGCCAGCATGTCGGTCAGCCGCTCGGCCTCCACCGCCACCGCCCGCAGCGTCTCGTCCGCCAGCGCCGGGTCCGGGTGCGCGACGGCCACCTCGGCCTGCGCGCGGATGGCCGCCACCGGGGAGCGCAGCTCGTGCGCCGCGTCGCCGGTGAACCGCTCCAAGCGGGCCACCGCCTCGTCGCGCCGCGCCAGCAACGCGTTCAGCTCCTGGGCCAGGGCACGCACCTCGTCCGTGGCCGCGGGCATCGGAAGCCGGTCGCCGGGCGGCAACGCCGCGGCCGCCGTCCGCAGGCGGTCGACGGGACGCAGCGCCGCCCGCGTCGCCACCCACGCCGCCCCGGCCACGACGAGGGCCGCGAGCACCGCCCCGAACACTGCGAGCCCCGCCGCCCGGCGCGTCAGCGCCGTCCCGCCCACGAGGTCCGCCGACGCCACCGCCAGCCGCGGCGTGCCGTCGGGAGCGATCGCGAGCTCCGCGATCCAGCGCCGCGGCGCGGAGAACCGCTGCGTGGTCACGCCCTCGCCCGCGGCGAGCTGGGCAACCTGCCGACCGTCGAGCGGCAGCGGCGGGCCCTCGTCGACGGCCTGCCCCGCCATGTCGACCACCCGGACCCCCGGCACCGCGGTCGCCCCGTCGTCGAGCCGCGCGACGGCCTGCAACGACTGCGTGCGCAGTTCCTGGTCCGTGGCGTCCACCAGCACACCGAACGCGAGCACGGTCGCGAACCTGCTCAGCGCGAGCAGCGCGACGAGCGCCACCGTCCCGACCGTGAGCGTGATCCGCACCCGCAGCGTGCGCCGGGCCCACCATTCCCGAGCCGCCCGCAGGGCTCTCACCCCGACGACACCAGGTAGCCGTGCCCGCGGACGGTCCGCACCACGTCGCCCCCGCCTACGGCATCGAGCTTGCGTCGCAGGTACCCCACGTAGACCTCGACGACGTTGCGGCTCGCCGCCTGCTCGTCGCCCCACACGAGCCGCAGCAGCTCGTCCTTCGTCACGGCGGTGTCGGGGTGACTGACCAGTGCGTGCAGCAGCGAGAACTCCCGGGGCGACAGCTCTACCGAGCGCCCGCTCCACGTCACCGACCGCGCCACCGGGTCGACGGTCAGCGCCCCGAGCGCGATCCGCCGCCCGGCCCGCACCCCGTCGCGGCGGCGCAGCATCGCCCGCAGCTGCGCGACCAGCACGACGAACGAGAACGGCTTGACCAGGTAACCGTCGGCGCCGAGATCGAGCCCGTCGGCCTGGTCCACCTCGCCGTCCTTGGCCGAGAGCAGCAGCACCGGCGTGTCGACGCCCGCGGCCCGCAGCCGCTCGAGCACCCGGTAGCCCGACAGGCCGGGCAGGATGATGTCGAGCACCACGGCGTCGAAACTCCCGGTCAGGGCGGCGCGCAGCGCGGAGGGGCCGTCGCCCACGGCGACGACCTGCATGCCCTCGGCCGTGAGCCCGCGGGCCACGGCGGTGCGCACCCCGGGTTCGTCGTCCACCACCAGCACCCGTGCCATCCAGGCAAACCTACCGCTGCGGAGCCGTCCGGTGCCGGGCTCAGAACTCTCTCAGCGCGGATGCGTCACGCTGTGCCCATGGCAGGACGTAGGAGAGGTCGCATCGCAGCGGCCGTCGGCACGGCAGGCGTGGTCGGCCTGGGACTGCTCGTGGTCGCGGGCAGCGCGTACGCACAGCCCCAGCTGCCGCCGGTCACACCCGAGGACCTGGTCAGCTCGGTGCTGGCCGCAGCCGACCCGGGCCCGTTCAACGGGACGGTCGAGCTCGACAACAACCTCGGGTTGCCCGCGCTGCCGGACGCACCGCAGGCCGCGAACGGCACGAGCACGGCCCGCATCTGGTCGGGCGGCAACAACCTCGGCCGGGTGGCCCTGCCGACCGACTCGGGTGAGCGCACCTTGGTCTCCGACGGCACGACCGACTGGGCCTGGAACTCCGACGACCGCACGGTCGTCAAGCGGCCCGCGGGCGACCGCCGGGATCAGAGTGCCGCGACCGACCCCACGGCCGCCGCGGCGAAGGCGATCGGCGAGCTGCGCACCACCAGCACGATCGCGGTCGACGGCACCGCCACGGTGGCCGGCCGCAGCGCCTACGAACTGGTGCTCACGCCCGCCCCCACCGAGCGCACGCTGCTGCGCGAGGTGCGCGTGGCCGTCGACTCCGAGAAGCGGATGCCCCTGCGGCTGACCGTGCTCGCCACCGGCTCCACCGAGCCGGCCCTGCAGGTCGGTTTCACCGAGCTCGCGTTCGGGCCGCAGGACGCGAAGTTGTTCGCCTTCACCCCGCCGCCCGGCGCCACCGTGACCGACGCCCCTGCTCGCGACACCCAGCAGAACCGTCCGGAGAGCACGACGGTCGGCGACGGCTGGGATACCGTCAAGATCATGCGCAGGCCGGCCGACGCCACCCCGCAGACGGCATCGCCCGACAGGCCCGACCTGTCGTCGATCGGCACGCCGGTCAGCGGCACCTGGGGCAGCGGCCGGCTGGTCACCACCGCCGTCGGATCGGCGATCATCACCGGTGACGGGCGGATCGCCGCAGGCGCGGTGCCCGAGCAGGTGCTGACCGACGCGCTGTCGAAGTGACCCTCGCCGTCTCCCGCGACCTGGGCACGGCAGCCGTCGCCGCCCGGGTCGCCGGGCTGCGGAAGGAGTTCGGCTCGACGGTCGCCGTCGGCGACGCCGACGGGCAGGCCGGCATCGATCTCGACATCCCCGACGGCGCCGTGCTCGGCATGCTCGGGCCCAACGGCTCGGGCAAGACCACCCTCATCCGGATGCTGCTCGGCCTCACCCGGCCCACTTCAGGCGACGTCGAGCTACTCGGGCGTCCGATGCCCGAGTCGGCGGCGGCGGTGCTCCCGTACGTCGGTGCACTCGTCGAGGGCCCGGGATTCCATCCCTTCCTGTCGGGGCGGGAGAACCTGCGGCGGGTCGCGGCCACCGAGCCGCTGCTCGCGACGAGGGCGATCCCGACAGCCGTCGACACCGCGCTGGAGCGCGTCGGGCTCGGGCCCGCTGCCGACCGCCGGTTCCGCGGCTACTCGCTCGGCATGAAACAGCGCCTCGGCCTGGCGTCCGCGTTGCTGCTGCCGCGCCGGCTGGTCGTCCTCGACGAGCCGACGAACGGCCTGGACCCGGCCGGCACCCGCGACGTCCGCGGCATCATCGCGGAACTGCACGCGGGCGGCGCGACGGTCGTCGTGTCGTCGCACCTGCTCACCGAGGTCGAGGCGACCTGCACGCACGTCGCCGTGCTGCAGTCGGGCTCGCTGATCGCCGAGGGTGAGCTGCGCGGGCTGCTCGACGCCGACGCCACCGGTCTCGTTGTCACGACACCGGACGCCGACCTGGCCGTGGCGACGCTGCGCGCCGCCGACATCGGCGCCTACCGCGACGACGCCGACGAGCCCGCCGTCGTCGTCCCCGCGGGCGACGCCCCGGAGGTGATCGTGCTGCTGGTGCGGGCCGGGGTGGCCGTGCAGGAGGCACGGCGCAGGCGGCCGCGGCTCGAGGAGCTGTTCGCCCGGCTGACGGAGGGGACACCGTGAGCGAGTCGCGCACCCTCGCGCCCACCGCTGCACCTCTCGGCCGGCTGCTCGCCGCCGAGGTCCGCTGGGTGCTGCGCCGGCCGCGCACGCTGGTGATGCTCGGCCTGTTCGCCCTGATCCCGGTGCTGATCGCGATCGGGGTCGCCGTCACCGACCGGCGCGCCGGGCCCGGCCGCGGGCTCATCGGTGCGGTCGCAGGCAACGGGCTCGTCCTGCCCGTCGTCGCCATGACGGTGGCGCTGGCACTGCTCCTGCCGCTGGCCGTGGCGATGGCCGCGGCCGACGCGATCGCCGGCGAGGCCGCCTCGGGGACCCTGCGCGGGCTGCTGCTCGCTCCCGTCGGCCGGTTGCGGCTGGTGGGGATGAAGGCCTTCGGAGTGCTGGTGGTGGCCGTCGCCGCGGTGCTCGCGCTGGCCGTCGTCGGGGTGCTGGCCGGGTTGATCGTGGTCGGCGGGGCCGGCGGGCAGCTGGTGACGCTGTCGGGCACCACCCTGGGGTTCGGCGAGGCGCTCGGCCGGGTCGCGATCGTCGCGGTGTGGACGGTCGGACAGCTCGCGGCCGTCGGCGCGGTCGCACTGGCGGTGTCGGCGTGGACCGAGCACCCGCTGGTCGTGCTGGCCGCGGTGCTCGGCGGACTGATCGTCTTCGGCGTGCTCGGCGCGATCCCGGCGCTCGACTGGCTCCAGCCGTACCTGCTCACGTCCGGATGGTCGGCCGGGGTCGACGCGCTGCGCGACCCGCTGCCGCTCGCCGGGATGCTCGACGCGACGGGGCGTGCGCTCTGCTACGTCGTCGTCGGTGCCGCCGCCACGGTCGCGAGGATGCTGCGCCGCGACGCATGACCAGTGCAGGATGAGTCCATGCCCGCTCTCCTCGACGACTCCGCGATCGACGCCGCCCTCAAGGACCTCCCCGGCTGGCGTCGCGAGGGCGACGCACTCGTGCGCACGGCCGAGCTGCCGACGTTCCCGGTCGCCATCGGCGTGGTGGCCCGGGTGGGCGAGATCGCGGAGGGCCGCGACCACCACCCGGACATCGACATCCGTTGGCGCACACTGACCTTCCGCTGCTCCACGCATTCCGAGGGTGGCATCACCCAGCGCGATGTCGATCTCGCGGCGGCGATCTCCGAGCAGGTGGAGGCACAAGCATGACGAAGGCCCCGGACAAGGTGCAGAGACTGAAGAAGAAGGTCTACGAGAGCGAGCTGCTGCGCCTGCAGGGCGAGCTCGTCGAGATGCAGGAGTGGGTGCGCAGCAGCGGCACCCGGCTCGTGGTGGTGTTCGAGGGCCGCGACGCCGCCGGCAAGGGCGGCGCGATCCAGCGCATCGGCGAGTATCTCAACCCCCGCATCTGCCGGATCGTCGCCCTGCCCGCGCCCACGGAGCGCCAGCGCACGCAGTGGTACTTCCAGCGCTACGTCGAGCACCTGCCCGCGGCCGGGGAGATCGTGCTGCTCGACCGCAGCTGGTACAACCGCGGCGGCGTCGAGCGCGTGATGGGTTTCGCCACACCGGTCGAGTACGAGCGGTTCCTGCGGCAGTGCCCGGTGTTCGAGGAGATGCTGATCGAAGACGGGATCCTGCTGCGCAAGTACTGGTTCTCGGTCAGCGACCACGAGCAGGAGAAACGGTTCCGCGACCGGATGAACAATCCGATGAAGCGGTGGAAGCTCTCTCCGATGGACATGCAGTCGATCACGCGCTGGGAGGACTACTCCCGCGCGAAGGACGAGATGTTCGCCCACACCGACACCGCCACGTCCCCCTGGATGGTGGTGGAGTCGGAGGACAAGCGGCGCGCCCGGATCAACATGATCGCGCACCTGTTGTCGAGCGTGCCCTGGAAGCCGGTGGAGAAGGCGGAGCTGGAGCTCCCCGCCCGCCCGCCGTCGAAGGGTTACGAGCGGCCGCCGCGCGAGCAGTTCCGCGAGGTGCCGGACCACGCGTCGACGCTGGAGTGAGCACTCGCCTGCGCACGGCCGGGCCGTTCGCGGCCGTGGTCGTCGCCAGCCTGTTCGTGTTGTTCAACCCGGCCTCCGCCACGCCGACGGTGTGGCCGGGGATCGACAAGCTCGTCCACCTGACGCTGTTCGCAGCGCTGACGCTGACGGGACGGAGAGCCGGGCTGTCGCCGGTCGGGCTGGTGGCGGGGCTGGTGGTGTACGCCGGGGCGTCGGAGGTGCTGCAGGGCTTGCTGCCGATCGAACGCACGGCGGATCCGCTCGACGCAGTGGTGGACGTGGTCGGCATCGCGGTGGGGCTGCTGATCGACCGACGGGTTCGGCGGTAGCGGCGCGGGCGCGGTCGGGCACACTCGCGCGGTGACCACCCGCCGCATCGACGCCCCCGAGCGCCGCGCCCGGCTCGCGGCCCGCCACCGGCTCGTGCCCTCCCGGCGCACCGACGACGTCACGGCCATCGCGGACGACCTCGTCGCGCTGCACTCCTCGGATCCGGTCACGGTCTACCTGTCCGTCCTCGCGCGGATGGCGAACCCGACGCTCGCCGCCGTCGAGAAGGCCCTCTACGACGACCGCACGCTGATCCGCCACCACGCGATGCGCCGCACGCTGTGGGTGGGCGGCCACGAGACCGTCCGGCTGGCCCACGCCGCGGCGACCGTCGACCTGCACCGCGTCCAGTACCGCATGCTCGCCACCGCCCTGTCCGGAGCCGGTGTCGCCGATCCCGACGAGTGGATCGCGGCCGGTCGCACCACCGTGCTCGACGCCCTGGCCGACGCCCCGACGACCGCCCGCGACCTGGGCAAACGACTGCCGGAGCTGGCGCTTCCCCTGATGATCGGTACCGGTCGGCAGGCCACGCCGATGGCCGCACACACCCGCCTGCTGCTCGTACTCGGCTTCGCGGGCGACGTCGTCCGCGCCCGGCCGACCGGCACGTGGATCAACGGCCAGTACCGGTGGGCCGCCGCGGAAGGGTGGGTTCCCGGAGGAATCGACGTCGGGCTCGACAAGCGCGACGCGGCGGCCGGGCTCGCGCGGCTCTGGCTGCGCTCGTTCGGCCCGGGGACGCGGGCCGATCTGCAGTGGTGGGCGGGCTGGACGGCCACGACGACGACCCGCGCCCTCGGCGACGTCGGCGCCGCGGAGGTCGAGCTCGACGACGCCGTCGGATTCGTGCTCCCCGACGACCTCGGGCCCATCGACGCAGCCGAGCCGTGGGTGGCACTGCTGCCGGGTCTCGACCCGACGACGATGGGCTGGAAGCAGCGGTCCTGGTACCTCGACCCCGAGGTCGCGGCGGCCGTGTTCGACCGCAACGGCAACGGCGGGCCGACGGTCTGGGTCGACGGACGGATCGTCGGGAGCTGGGTGCAGCGCCGCGACGGGACCATCGCGGTGCGGCTGCTCACCGACGTCGGGGCCGAGCGCCGTGACGAGATCGACCGCGCCGCGACCGGGCTCCAGGAGCTGCTCGGCGACGTCCGGTTCTCCGTCCGCTTCCCCGCACCCGTGCAGGCCACACTGCTCTAGCGATCCTTGGTCGCCAGGACTTTGGCACTTGGTCAGAGTGTCAGGCAGCCGCCGACGGTAGCCGGGCCTGGGCGAGCCGGGTGTCGATGTGGGTGGCGAGGGTGCGCAGGGCCGCGCGGACGG